>NZ_JBWGQH010000003.1:0-29515 GCF_056331925.1 Chloroflexus sp. | reverse complement strand
CAGGCGCGAAGGGCGCAAAGGACGCAAAGCGTTTTGGGCATCTCTCACCCCCCCGCGCCAGTGGGAGAGATGAGGGCCAGCAGCCCGCGCAGCAGGCTTCGTACCTCTAGCCCGGCCCTTGAGGACCGGATTCTGGACAGATGTTCTGTCTACCCTTGAACTCCCGGATGGGGCTTTTCCTGCCGCTCCTCGCACTGACAACCAGGCCATCGCGACCCAACTCCATCTTGTGGTATTGTATGCCGGTACTCGTAAGCAACGGAGAGAGTGGCATGCGCATTCTGTTCATCACCGGTGAATACCCACCACAACCGGGCGGTGTCGGCGATTACACACAACGGTTGGCGCAGCACCTCACCATCGCCGGGCACGAAGTGATCACCCTGACGTCGGTGAAGGGGCACTGGCAACTCTGGCGGGCAACGAGTCGCGGCGATGAGGCATTGGCAGCGCCACGGGGACGGGCCAGTTGGCGGTTGGTAGCTGCCGGACGGCTGGCGCAGGTTGTGCGCCTGATCCGGCCCCAGTGGTGCCACATTCAATACCAAACCGGTGCGTATCAGTTACAAATTGGCGTGAACGTGCTACCTCTTCTCTTACAACGTACCGAGATCGCCACCGCGATCACGTATCACGACTTGCTACCACCGTACCTTTTTCCCAAAGCAGGTCCACTGCGCACCTGGGTAACGCTTATACCGGCCCGCACAGCTTCTGCTGTGGTCGTCACCAACCCTGAAGATGAAGCAACCCTACGCGCTGCCGGCCTCCAACCGCGTCTGATCCCGATTGGAGCCAACATCGAGCCGACACAGTCGTCGGCTAGGGATCGTGCGGTTGAACGAACGAGGCTGAGCATAACCGCCGATGAGGCATTGATCGGCTATTTTGGTCTGTTATCGCCGGGGAAGGGGGTAGATTTGTTAATCGATCTGGTAGCACAGCACCCACGCTGGCGCTTGTTGATTATCGGTGGCGCTGCTACGACCCCCACCGATCGCGCTTACGCCGAAGCGGTACAGCAACGGCTCGCGAGGGATGGTCTGCGCGATCGGGTAATCATCACCGGCCACCTGCCGGCTGCACAGGTCTCGGCTTACCTGAGCGCCTGCGATGTAATAGCCCTGCCCTTCCGTGATGGTGCTTCGCTACGACGCGGTAGCCTGCTCGCTGCACTCGCCCACGGCTGCGCCATTGTCACCACACCGCCGGCCTCAGCCGCCACTGCTGCGGCCCTGACCGGAGCAGTGCAATTCGCCGCAGCACAACCCAACAGCTTCGCCGCAGCGATTGAGATGGTATTGCAATCGGCGGTGATGCGTGATCGTCTCAGCGAAGCAGCCCGTGCCGTTGCCCGTCGGTTTGCATGGTCCACCATTGCGCAGGCGCATCTTGAGCTGTATCAAACAAGGTGATCGAGTCTGGCGCAGGACCGACTCCGTTCATGACGAGAACCGCAGCAGAGCATCGCGCAAATCACGTACTACATCGATTGCGTGCAATTCCATCTTTAGTCCCACCATCGTCTGCGCCACCTCAGGCCCAACTCCAATCAAGACAAGGCGAGCACCCAACAAACGCACACTGCGGGCCAAAGCAATCACCCCATCGGCTGCAGCTTGATCAAGAAATGGCACGCCGGTCACATCAACCAACAACCAACGCGCGCGGCTATCACTCACCGCTTGTAACGCTCGCTGCTGGGCCAATGCCAGCCGAACCCCATCGAGCGCACCGACCAGGAGCATCACGAGCATACCGTCACGCACCGCCAAAATCGGCACACTCAAGGCCTGAATCTCTTGGCGCTGACGCTCATTCTCGGCCAACACTGCCATCATCTCCGCTTGCCGCTGCTCACTCTTAGCCAACGCGGCTTGCAAGGCCGCAGTGCGTTCGGCCACGCGCACCTCTAAGGCTTTATTGGCTTGGGACAACTGCTTCGCCAACGCCTCCGACCGCCGTTGGGCAGCATTGCCAGCTCAATTGCATGCAGCACACTGCGGGTTCCGATACCGGCAATCACCCCGCAGACGACGGTCAACAGCATGCCGGTAATCACAATCTCACCGGCGGAAGGTGCGACTTGCGGTCGACTCGCGAGGCCGAACCATTGCCCGGTCATACCGGCAATCCCTACTATGCCGGCTACCACCACATGCCACTCTCGCCCGATAACTGCGGCTGTAGTCACAACAACGACGGCGAAAATCGGTACCAATCCGATTTGACCCGTCCCGAACGGAATAACGGCAAAACTCACGGTAAGCACGATAATTAACCAAAGCGCTGCCTGGTCGACCCAACCTAACCGGGCAATGACCAATAGCACCAATACGAGGGTCAAACCGGTGAGGTTGGCGACTAATTGTGGCAACGGATCGGGTTGAATCATAACCAGCGGAATCGCCAGTATCGACATCGCCGACAACGTTAACCCGATGATGAGTAAATTACGTCCCCGTCGTTGAACTTCAGGATCGGGATGGGGAATGGTAAGCAACCGGTTCCATAATGACATACACATTACCCTGCACTACGCCGACGAGTGATCACATCTGTATTGTAGCACCTAGCTAACCGGCTAACGGAGCCTAACGCTCATCGGCTAGAAAGCGTCGGAGCAATGCTAACACTTCATCAGGGCGCTGTTCAGGAAACCAATGCGGATTCGTCGTAAGCTGCACCACACAATCAGGTCGCTGCAGCAATACCTGTTCAAAACCGGCAGTCGAAGCGATTCGGTCAAGAGGACAACGGATAAATAAGACTGGAAACCGAATATCGGTAAAAGGTGCTTGCCGACCACAGCCGGCCAAACGCCATGGCAACCGCAGCACTGTCAATGGCCAATCCCAATAATGAAAACTATCGTAAGCGGCTCGATGGGCATCGGGCGCTCGATAACCGCCGATCATTAATAATGCCGCTGTTAGATGTTTAACCGGCGGCAGATAATACGGTAAGCCAAACACTATGCCGTACAGCCACCATAACGCTCGCCACTTATGTTCACCCCAGTCATAGCGAAACGATGACCCAACCGAGAGTGCTACCATCCGCTCAATCGGTATATCGGGGCGCTGACGTACTCGTGCCCAGACAAAGGTCGCTCCCCAATCATGAGCAATGACGACCACCTTGCCGGTCGGGCTGGCTGCAATCACAACGTCAAGCAAGGCTGCTACTTCTCGTGCCAACCGACCGTGCCATAAATCGTGCAACGACGGCCACACCGGATTAGTCCGTCTGTTGGGGAGGGCAATCGCATAAATATTGCGTCCACGCAACCAGTCCTGCTGTCGTTCCGTCGCCGTTATGTACGCATCGTACATCTGTTCAGAGTCGGGAAACCCGTGCAAGAAGAGTACCGGACTCCGCCGGCTATCGGGATGGTACTGTATCCGTCGCAACCGGCATAGGAAGCGCCGGGCCGGTGGACGCCGCAAGGCAGCCCAAATGGTAGGAAAGAGTTGTTGTTTCATTATCGCTCCACAGAAGTTGGTCGGTAGTGCACCGAATGCCCCCACCACAACGCTGCACTGAGCGGAGCAAGACTGAGAGCCGCTCCGATCAAACAGAGTAGTAGATACCCTAACCCAGCCAGAATAAACCCGCTACTCAGGCTCCCAAATGCCGAGCCTAGATTGACGAGCAGATCGCTCGCGCCTTGCACCGCACCACGTTCCGACGGTACAATGGCGTCGGCCACCAGTGCTGAGCCGGCAATATAACAAAAGTTCCACCCCAACCCGACAAGAAACAATCCCAAAGCCAGCCACGGAGTCAAGAGCGATACCGGTGCAATCAATGCCCCGACAATTAACATCAGCGCGCCAAACATCATCGTCAAGGGCCGACCTAGGCGGTCGGCGATTCGACCGGTGAACATTGATAGGCCAAACATGCCGAAGGTATGGGCACCGATCACCAACGAGATGCTATCAAGACCGTGAGCGTGATGGCTCATATGGAGCGAAGTGACACTCATCACCAACACCATCACCACCTGACCAAGCACCATACTCACCAGTCCGGCCCGAACGAGCGGGAGCCGCAGAATCGTACCCACGGAACGCACCGGTACCGCCGTTGTGGCAGCGTCTGTGG
The DNA here is from genome assembly GCF_056331925.1 of Chloroflexus sp. Taxonomy (NCBI): domain Bacteria; kingdom Bacillati; phylum Chloroflexota; class Chloroflexia; order Chloroflexales; family Chloroflexaceae; genus Chloroflexus; species Chloroflexus sp. The sequence goes on along the minus strand of NZ_JBWGQH010000003.1, from coordinate 25,405 downwards.
TCGTCTGAACATTCAAGCGCAGCGCCAACGTGCGCGGATCGGGTCGCAAAAAGACAAACATGACCAACGTGGCGATGGCGAAGAGGGCTACCCCACCAAACATTGGCCCGGTCAACTCAGGCAAGCCACCGGCTGCCGCCACCTGACCCAACGGCCCTACCAACAACGGCCCTCCCACTGCGCCGATAGTACTTGCAAAGACCACTGTGCTGATCGCACCGGCCCGTCGTTCCGGCGAGACAACATCGGCAGCAGCGTATCGACTCTGATCGATAATCCCACGCGCCATCCCAACCACAAACAGACCGACTAAGAAGAGAAGAAACGAGTGGCTAAGTACCGCTACTCCGTCAATCAGCATGCCCATCAGCCCCAACACCATCCCCACTAGGAGAGCGGGCCGCCGACCAAATCGCTGCATCGCTTGCCCTGCGGGATAGGCTGACAGCGCCGCCCCGGCCAGCATAAGGGTTGCCGGTAAGCCGGCGAGTGCGTCATTGCCGCTCAGTTGCGCACCGGCGATCGCGTTCACGGCAATGTTGGCAATAATTGCGGCTGATGCTAAACTCTGCGTAACGAATAAGGCGCCGATGATCCGGCGCGTAGCAACTTCATAGTCGAAGGTGGTTGGTATACTCATCACATTCACTCCATGGCAAACGATGCTCTTGCAGCTATTATAGTTGTTTTATCAAATAATTTTTCACCCTTATGCGTATGTTCCGCCGTGTCCAGTTACTTATCGCCCGATTCTCTGCTACCCGGTTCGGAGCATGGTTTGTGCGCACCTGTATCCAACCGCTCGACCGGCTGCTGCTGTGGCTCACAGGAGGACGGATAGGAATCGTCTCGTTATTCTACCCGACTCTCATCCTCATTACCACCGGTGCGCGCAGCGGCGCCAAACGGCGGACCCCGTTGATCTTTCTCCCTGACGGCAATCGGATCGTACTGGTCGCGTCAAATTTTGGCCGCGACCGTCATCCCGGCTGGTACTACAACCTTCGCGCCAATCCGCAGGCGCAGGTGAATATGTACGGCCACCTCTTCGAGTGTCGCGCGCGCGAAGTGAGTGGGATCGAGTATCTGGAACTGTGGGAGCGGGCAGTGCGTTACTATCCCGGTTTTGCCGTCTACGCCCGCCGGGCCGGACGCACCATCCCGATAGTGGTACTCGAACTCAATATGCCCATCTAATCACTAGTGGCGTAATCAAGCCCTCGATCAGCGCGGCAACCACCACCAACGGCGCAATCAGGAGCAACCACACCTTTACCGTCTGTGCAGCTGCCCACAACAGATTCTCGCCGACGGTAAACTCACCCGGAGCAGTCAACACTGCTGCCCCCATCCGCAACCCCAACGCCGCACTGAGCATAAACACCGGCAATTCAATGCTCCCGTGGGGAAGCAGGTAGGCGAAAAGAAACGTGAGGGGGTTATCCGTCCCCACCCCACCTCGCTCGATCAGCCGCCCGCAGACATAGCCAATCTGGGCAAAGACCGTCGCCGGCACAAGGAAGGGAAACACACCCAAACTGAAGGGAGCAAAGAGGTTTGAGAGGATTGATACACGCAAGTTATTGAAAACGACAAACAGCGCCAACCATAGCGATGGGTCGGGGCCATACGCAATCTGATCGAGCGTCCGTTCTACCGATGGGAAGACCCTCACCGAAGCCTGCAACATCCCAAACCAAATCCCACCGATCGCTGCCAACAAGCTCACGGCTAAGGGCAGGCGCAATTCACGTAACAACATCGGCAACTCATAGCGATAAAATCGCAGCGGTGAGAATGGCAAACCGGCATACTCGTACAGTGGTACTCCGGCCGGGTGGTATTCACAAAAAAAGCGACGGAAGACTGCCCACAACCGGCGTAAGCCCATCTCTTCCCGGTTACGCGAAAAGATCGCTGCACGCCGGAAAGTTTGCAAGCCGCTGCGTAAAAAGGCCAATCCGACAACGAAGATTGCCAGCATACCAAGCCAGATCACATCGAACCGGCGGCCAATAAAATACGGCGCTTGCGCTTGCAAGAGTGCCGTCGTCGGCAACAGAATACCCGACGCCAACATCGACGCCTCGCGCACGCTACCGGCGTGGATCGAGAGACTCACAGCGCCGGTCACTAAAGCCACTGCCACCACGACGGTCAGCAGCCCCATCTGGAGCAACAGCTCCGACGACATGCCATCGGCATACATATCGGGAAAGTTCAGTGCCACTAAACCGTAAAACAGGTACTGGGTGAGCAGTGCGGTCAGCAGCGGGATTAGCAACGTACCGACCAACTTTCCGAAAAAGAGCTGCTGGTCGGTCACCGGCAACGCACAGAGTGCTTCAAGCGTATTCCGTTCACGTTCGCCGACAAACGACTCAAGCGCGGCGACCAGTGCAAAACTGATCGGAACAAAACCGGCCAATACTCCACCAAACGGGATCAGTGGAGCGAGTGCCAGTGGATCATCGAGCCGAGGATAGAGTGCTCGAATACCCGTCACCAACCCAACCGGCATCAAGATCAGCAAAAAGATCAATAACCCTACCGAACGCCAATCACGAGTAATCTCGATCAGCTCGCGACGCGCCACAATCCAGATCGAACCACCGCCAAACCGTGCAATCTGGCGACGTGGTCGTTTGTGCTGTCCAAACCACAATCGGCGAATCTGCTCGCGGGCTAACAACTCTTCCCGACTAAACGCCCGCATCCCAATCTGCACCAACCCAGCGGCCAATATCACCAAACCAACCCAAAGCGCTACTACCAGCTCCCAACGATCATTAACGATCAAAAATGCGATCAGTTGCACTACTAATGCCATCGGCACGAGTACCAAACTCGACAACAAACTTGCTGCACGTACCGTTGTCACATGCGACGAGATAATCACTGCACCGCCGACCATCACCAGCGCCATCGTAATAACCAACACCAGCAACAGCAGCGATCGCAGCGGTTGCAGCGCCGACAAGACCACATTAGGCACCAAAACCAACAACCATGTGACCAACACCAGTTGGCTCAGCAACGCACCCAGCAATGGCAACGCCAGCGCCGCGATCAGCTTGGCAAGATACAACTCGCGATCACCAAGTGGCATTGCCAATAACGTCTCCAACGTATTACGCTCACGTTCGCCAGCGAACGACTCGAGGGCCAGAATAAGCGAGAAACCTGCCGGTAAGAAACCGACCAGCAAGATCAAAAAGGGAATGACTTGGACGGCGACCGCATCCTGTTGCACAAAATTGACAAACAACACCAGTGCTCCGGCTATCAATGTCGGCAGCGCCAACGCCAACAGTGCCAGCGGTGTCAACAATCGCCAATCGGTCAAGGTATCACGCAACTCACGGCGGGTAATCACCCACCACGCCGGTGCAACCGTATCTGATCGGGCCAATGTCGGAGCTTGGGAGAGCCAAAAGCGTTTCATATTCATTCCCGTGCAGATGGAGCCGGAATTGCCTCATCTTCGGCCACAATCCGTAGATAGAGGTCCTCTAGCCGGCGAGGTTGTTCAGATAGACTATAGACCGCGATTCCAGCCGTAATCAGCCGATTCACGATTGCCGGATTAAGCAGATGTGGTTCGGCAGTTTGCCACACGATTCGGTCATGCCCAACTGCTTCCGCGCCCACCAATTCGCGCACCACTGTCAATGCGCGGACTTGATCGGTAGGCCGGGCTACGATCAGTTCAAACGCCGGCTCTCCCAACAACTGGCGACTCAGTTCGGCGAAGGGGCCAACTGCGATAATCTGACCACCGCGAATAATCGCGATCCGGTCGGCCAATTCCTCGGCCTCACTCAGATTATGCGTTGTGAGCAAGATACTCCGTTTCGCGCCACGCAACTCACCGATAGCATCGCGTACCGTGCGTGCACTCTGCGGATCCATCGCCGTCGTCGGTTCATCAAGAAACAGTACCGGCGGATCGTGAATCATAGCCCGGATCAACGCCATCTTCTGGCGCATACCCTTCGAGAAGCTTTCCAGATTACGGTCACGTACCTCCCAGAGGCCAAACTGGCGCAAGAGGACTTCACTGCGCTGACGGCACTGCACAGCATCGAGGCCAAGCAGCGCGCCGAAAAAGGCCAAATATTCGAGTGCCGCCATTCGCCCGTACAAACCGGGATATTCGGTCAGGAGTCCCACCATACCACGCACCCGTTGTGCATCACGCACCACGTCGTGACCACAGATACGCGCCTGACCACTGCTCGGCGGCAAGATCGCCGCCAACATACGCACGGTAGTCGTCTTACCGGCCCCATTTGGGCCGAGCAAAGCTATCAACTCTCCCGGCTGCACGGTGAGCGTGAGATCACGTACCGCGACAAAATCACCGAATTGCTTACCGAGCTGAATAGCTTCGATCATAATCTGCTCGCTGGGTTGAGAAAGCGGATATGCAGGCCACATTTAGTATTGTATACCGATTTCATTACCAAACATCGCTCGTTAGAACGATGTCGCGTTGATAGGGATTACTCAGAGCGATGCAGTATCGTCGACAATAAGGGGTGGCGTGTATATTATGTCTATTAATATCTTAGGTATACTACATAGGAGAATGTCTTTATTGGGTAAAGAGGAGCATCATTATGGACGAACCCCAATCCACCAATGATCCAGACATGGGCAATCACTTCACGTATTGGAGCATCGTTGGCATTTCAGCTCTACTGTGCTTTGCGTGGCTCCTGACCGGCAGCCTAACGCTAACGTTAATCATTATCGTGCTCGGCCTCCTCCATCTCGCCCAATTCTTTCCCGTCGCTGAAGCGATTGTCCGTAGTGATCCAATCCTCTTGATCATCCGCCGCTTCTCTCTCCTCTTTGTACTCGTCATCACAGGCATTGCTATTGCTATTCGCTACCTTCGGTTGTGAAATATAGACATTTTGCACAAATTATGTGGCAGTTTGCTTGTTGAATTTATCCAATCCTTTTGCTATGATGCAGGTAGTTCTCCGTCGCCGATCAAGCGACGGCTACTGGGTAGCTCAACGAGGAATGCCCGGCAAGTGCATAGCAGCGCGGAGGGAGACCATGGAAGTTCAAGGGATGCTAATCGGGTTGATCGGATGGGCGGCCACCGCTATCCTGGCGTTGGGAGCGCGTCGATTGGCCGACATCGAACAACGGGCCATGATTGTGTGTAGCTGGTTGGTGTGGATGATTCCTGGCTTCGGTACGTTCGTGCGGAGCGGTGCAATGACCATCGACGCGGCTGCCCTCTACGTTGGTATCTCGACAATGCTGCTTGCCGGGCTGCTTTTGGTCGGTATTCGTGGGCGTAAGCGTGTCCGCTGAACGACACCCATTGTGCGCTCACCCTATTCAACACCAAAATGCGAATGGCTGTTTCCCCATTCGCATTCGGTGTGGCTAAACACGCTCGTGATACCTAGGCGTCGTAATACATCATGAACTCATACGGGTGTGGGCGTAACGCCAAGCCGACCGCCTCTTTGCGCTTTGCCTCGATATATGTTTCGAGCAAATCGGGGGTGAAGACACCTCCCTTCAACAAGAAGTGGTAGTCGTGCTCCAGTGCATCCAACGCCTCGTTGAGCGAACCGGGGGTACCGCGAATGTCGGCTTTCTCTTCAGGCGACAACTCGTAGATATCCACATCAAGCGGTGGTGGTGGCTCAATCTTGTTCTGGATACCGTCAAGACCGGCCAGCAGCATCGCGGCAAAGGCCAGATAGGGGTTACACATCGCATCAGGAGCACGGAATTCGATGCGGCGTGCCTTCGGTGACGAGCTGTACGTCGGGATGCGGATAGCCGCCGAACGGTTGCGCATCGAGTAGACGAGATTGATCGGCGCCTCGAAGCCCGGCACCAATCGCCGATAACTATTGGTGGTCGGCGCACAGATCGCCAATAATGCTGGGGCGTGTTTGAGGATGCCACCAATATAGTATTGTGCCGTCTTTGACAGCAGTGCGTACTGGGTTTCATCGAAGAAGAGCGGCTCACCGCCTCTCCATAAGCTCTGGTGCGTATGCATACCCGAACCGTTGTCGCCAAAGATCGGCTTAGGCATAAACGTGGCGCTGTACCCGTGAGCGCGAGCCACATTGCGCACAATGTATTTATATTTTTGCACCTTATCGGCCATGTTGACCAATGAGTCGAAGCGCATGTCGATCTCGCACTGGCCGGCAGTAGCGACCTCGTGGTGGTGTAGCTCGATCTCGATCCCGATCTCCATCATCTTCAGGATCATCTCCGAGCGGATGTCCTGTAAGGTGTCGGTCGGTGGTACCGGGAAGTAGCCCTCTTTGTGGCGGATGCGATACCCTTTGTTCCCCCCCGGCACTTCAGCTCCCGTGTTCCACACCGCTTCGGGGCTATCAATATAGTAGAAGCCCTGATTGGCACTCTGACCGAAGCGCACATCACTAAAGAGGAAAAACTCCGCTTCCGGCCCAAAGTAGGCTGTATCGGCGATACCGGTTGTCTTCAGATACGCTTCCGCCTTCTTCGCCACCGTGCGCGGGTCACGGCTGTAGGGCTGGCGGGTGATCGGATCGATAATGTCGCAGATCAGTACCAGCGTCGGGATACTGAGGGTCGGATCGATAAAGGCCGTCGAAGGGTCGGGTACCATCAGCATATCACTCTCGTTGATCGCCTGAAAACCCTTGATCGACGAGCCATCAAAACCTAACCCTTCACGGATCATATCCTCGGTCAACCGCGAGGCCGGCAGCGAGTAGTGCTGCCACCCACCAAAAAGGTCGGTAAAGCGCGTGTCAACAATTTGAATTCCTTTGGCTTTAATCAGCTCAATGACCCCCTTCGCATCCATTGCCATGAGAACCTACTCCTTACAGTACAAGAACGAACGCGGTCCGCCAGAACGAATATGGTCCTGAAACAGGCAACGACGCCGCGGCACATTGGCGACCAGCGGCGTCATATTCTTCCTGTCGGCTTCCGTCACATGGGGGCAGATAGAGCGCAGCGCGCAAGGCAGGCGTCAAAGCCGACGAGGCATTCACTTCAATGCAACGCGACATCGCAGCATCGAAACGGTCATCGTCAAACCGGGCCACATCGGTGTTGGCTGTTGCGCCTACGCAGGCGGAGTGCAACATCTGCACCTATCAGTAGTCTAATCAGTTGCCGCCGCTCGCGCTACGGTGAGAGGGTACAATCCTTGCGATAATCGGATTGGATAGTTTGTCTAATGGTTAGCTCTTACCATCGTTATCAATGCCTCAGATAAGGAGCTTGCTTCGGACGGCAGGCCCGCCGCATCGCGGCGGCCTCCGCTCCCGCGCAATACACACATCTCTCACCCATTTTACAAAGCGGCGCGACCGGAGTACAATGGCAAGCCGATCCATGCCGCCATGGCGCGGCAGTCGTCGCAAGCAATCGTGTTGAAAGGAACGAAACGCTGTGAGTAAGAAGATCCGCGTTGCGATTATTGGTGTTGGTAATTGCGCCTCTTCATTGGTGCAAGGAGTTCATTACTACCGCAATGCCCGCGATGGCGATGACATTCCCGGTCTGATGCACGTCAATCTGGGCGGCTATCACATAGGCGACATCGAGTTTTCGGCTGCGTTTGACATTGCCGATACCAAGGTCGATCGCGATCTGGCCGAGGCGATCTTCGCCGAACCGAACAACACCTACCGCTTCGCCGACGTGCCGAAGCTGGGCGTCCCCGTCTCGCGTGGTATGACGCACGACGGCATCGGTAAGTATCTGAGCACGGTGATCCGTAAGTCGAAGCGCGATACCGATGACATTGTGCGTATTTTGCGCGACACCGGCACCGATGTGGTCGTTAATTTTCTCCCTGTCGGTAGCGAGATGGCGACGAAATGGTACGTCGAGCAGGTCCTCGATGCCGGTTGTGCCTTTATTAACTGCATTCCGGTGTTTATCGCCAGCCAAGAGTATTGGCGGCGGCGGTTTGAAGAGAAGGGGCTACCGATTATCGGCGACGATATCAAGAGCCAAGTCGGCGCAACGATTACCCATCGTGTGCTGACCACCCTCTTCAAAGAGCGCGGTGTGCGCCTCGACCGCACCTACCAACTGAACTTCGGTGGCAATACCGACTTTCTCAATATGCTTGAGCGCGAGCGGCTCGAGAGCAAGAAGATCAGCAAGACGAATGCGGTCACGTCACAGTTGGGCTACGAGTTGCCGGCAGAGAACGTTCACGTCGGGCCGAGTGACTACGTGCCGTGGCTCGGCGACCGCAAGTGGTGCTATATCCGTATGGAAGGCACTACCTTCGGCGATGTGCCGCTCAACCTCGAACTGAAGTTGGAGGTGTGGGATTCGCCAAACTCGGCGGGAGTAGTGATCGACGCCATTCGCTGCGCTAAGTTAGCCCTCGACCGGGGGATCGGTGGTGCACTCTATGGACCGAGCAGCTACTTTATGAAGACTCCACCGCGCCAGTTTACCGACTACGAGGCACGGGAACTCACCGAACGCTTTATTCGCGGTGAGGAGGGAGCAAAGTAAGGAAGGCAAAGGCGCAAAGACGCTGAGGGGTTGCGGGTTTGAGCCAGGTGAACGTGTAACTCTATCCTGCGCGTCTTCGTGTCGCTGCGCCTTTGCGTGAACACTATCCAAACAGGATGGGCATGAAACTGATTGTCCAGATTCCGGCCCTCAACGAACGCGATACCATTGCCGACGTAATTCGTGCCATTCCCCGCCAGATACCCGGGGTGGATCAGGTTGAGGTACTGCTGATCGATGATGGTTGCACCGACGATACGGCCACAGTGGCCTTAGCCGCCGGAGCCGATCATGTTGTGCGTCATACCGCCAACAAAGGCTTAGCCACCGCTTACCAGACCGGTATTGATACTGCGCTTCGCCTTGGGGCGGACATCATCGTGAACACCGACGCCGACAACCAATATCCCGGTAGCGAGATTCCGCGTCTTATCGCACCGATTCTCGCCGGCAAAGCCGATATTGTGATCGGTGATCGACAAGTGCATCAGATCGAGCACTTTTCACCACTTAAAAAAGTTCTACAACACGTGGGAAGCGCAGTAGTGCGTTGGGCATCGGAAACAAATGTCCCCGACACGGTTTCCGGCTTTCGCGCTCTCTCACGCGAAGCTGCATTGCGCACCTTCGTCACCTCCGATTTTTCCTACACCGTTGAGAATCTGATCCAAGCCGGTAAGCGACGGTTGACGATTGTCGCCGTGCCGATCACGACCAACCCGGTGCAGCGACCGTCGCGGTTACACCGTGGTAACTGGAACTTTATTAAGCGACAGGCAGCGATCATCGCCCGCACCTACACTACTTACGAACCGCTAAAGGTCTTCAGCTATATCGCCCTCTTCTTTGCGACGCCCGGTTTCATCCTGCTGGCTTGGGCGGCCTTTGTCTTCATTGGACGACGGCTAAATATCCTGTCGGCAACGAACGATCAATCGCTGCTGGTCGGGAGCGTATTGGTGCTGATGGCGCTGATCATCTTTTTGATCGGGCTATTAGCCGACCGCGTCGGCGGTGTGCGCCGCCTGCAAGAAGAGATTCTCTATCGCACGCGCGTCAATTTAGTTGAACAAGAGGCGTGGCGCCGCACGATCAGCGCCCGACTCGACCGAATCGAGCGGGCGCTGGGAGTGACCATCAACGACGAGCAAGATGAGACCATAGCTAAGGATTCACAGTCATCAACGCGACCGTAATGTGATCATTTGCCGCTAATGGCCGGCGGTATTAATCTCTTCAGCGTCGAATACGGAGGGGTTAGGCTCACCTTCTACCACGATCTTGGCAATTGCCCCCTTGTCAATCGAACGACTGAGCGCGTGATCGACTAAGATATAAGTACCGGGCACTTCCAGGTTGAACTCGATAATCACCGCACCACCCGCCGGGATTATCGTCGTCTGGACGTTGTGGTTCTGGAGGCTACCACCTTCAACGTACACCGTATCAAAGATTTCGCCGATCACGTGGAAGTTGCTACTCACATTCGGGCCACCAACCCCGACGAAGAGTCGTACCGTCTCACCAACCCGGGCCTTCATCGCATGATCACCGGTCAAACCACCGGCCCGCCCGTTGAAGACAATGTAGGTCGGGTTTTCATCCTTCACCGCCAGCGGGTTGAAGGTAAGGTGCCCTTGTGTACCGTGGGCTTGTTGCGTGTAGAAATCACCTTGCATGATGTAGAACTCGCGATCAACCGGTGGCAAGCCACCTTCCGGTTCGACTACGATCAGCCCGTACATACCGTTGGCGATATGCGATGGAATATGCGGCGTCGCGCAGTGGTAGACGAACACACCGGGATTGAGAGCCTTGAAGCGAAAACGCTTGGTTTGGCCGGGAGCAACTTGCGTTGCGACTGCACCACCGCCCGGTCCGGTCACTGCGTGCAGATCGATAGAGTGCGGCAACATGCTATCGGGGGCATTGGTTAACGCCAGCTCGACTGTATCACCGACCCGCACACGGATCATCGGACCGGGTACCGTACCATTGAATGTCCAGAAGGTATACGTACTTCCATCACCGAGATAGCCCACCACCTCGCGCGTTGTTAATTCGACCGTCACCGTCTGTGCCGGACGCGCACCGACCGGTGCCGGTACAGCATTGGCTGGCAGCATCACCTCATGCGTCACTTCCATCGCCGGGGCGACGGTTGGTAGGACCGGCATCTGCACACCGGTTGGGGAAGGTACTGCTGTACAAGCGGTCAGAAGAGCTGTGACCAGAGTAATTATGATTCGGCGGATCATAGACGGCTCCTTGTTTATTCAGGCTTATCCTGTACACATCGTAACCGACGCTGCCGCAAGAGTATGTGACAAAAGTCACTATCTCATCACACTGCCGGTTATTGTCTGCGCCAGGCCATTCTGTGCTACCATGCAGACATTCCCGCCGACAAGATGGAGACTCCTACTATGATCGACACGATCCGCCAACAGTGGACCAACGGCTCCGTTGTCTATAACGCATGGCTGACCATTCCCAGCCCGTGGAGCGCCGAGTTGCTGGCTACCGCCGGTTTTCCCTCGCTCACTATTGATTTACAGCACGGCCTCATTGACGACCCGACCGCATTGCAGATTCTGCATACCATCGATCAGCGCCGCTGTCCGGTATTTGTACGTTTAGCGTGGAACGAACCGGCGGCGATTATGCGAGCATTAGACCGTGGCGCAGCAGGGATTATCGCGCCACTGATCAATGGCCCCGACGATGCGCGAGCGTTGGTAGCCGCTTGCCGCTTCCCGCCAGAAGGGATACGTAGTTATGGGCCGGTACGAGTTGGTGTGGCTCACGGGGTCGCAGCACCGGCGGCAGTGGCGCAACTGCCGGTGCTAATGCCGATGATCGAGACGGCAAACGCGATGGAGCAGCTTGAGGCGATTGCCGACGTACCTGGCATTGATGGCCTCTATGTCGGACCGGCTGACCTGAGCTTGAGCCTCGGCTTACCGGTGCCGGTCGATTTTTCCGCACCTCCCTTCCGGGCTGCACTCAGCCGGATCGTCGCCGTCTGCCGGCAACGTGGGCTTGCAACCGGCATCTATGCCAACCCCGATCTTGCTGCCGATTTGGCTGCACTCGGCTTCAATTTCATCACGATTGTGAATGATGGGGATTTGATCATGAAAGGGGCTGTTGCCGCTTTGCAAACGGTACGGGCATAGCAGGAGAGCTACACCATTACGATTCCGCACATGCTACCAAGCCCTCGCGATCACAGATTACAATTGCGCCGCGCTCGATACGGATCAAGCCTTGCGCTTCAAACTGATGAAGGGTACGGCTCACCATCTCGCGCACGGTACCGATCATCGCCGCCATTTCGGCTTGGGTGAGCGGTGCGACAATCTCACCCTGTTCAGAAGCAATCGCTCGATTAAGCAACAATTGTGCCAAACGGCCCTGCACGCTGTGCAGGGCAATATTATCGATCAGATTGACCATGTGGCGCAAGCGGCCGGCAAATTCGCGCAGTAACGCCATTGCCAACGGTGGATGCTCGGCGACCAACCGGCGCATAGCGTCAATCGGCAGTACGAGCAGATCAACGTCGGTAATTGCTTGAACGTTGACCGGACAAGGGCCGTGGTCAAAAATTGGCACGGTATTGAAATGTTGACCAGCGCCCATGACATTGACGATCTGCTCGCGGCCATTGAGGGCGACTCGCACCAACTTCACCCGCCCGGCAACAATCGCGTACATCGCCTGCGGAGGTTCGCCGGCTAACACAATCACAGCACCCGACGAGTACGAACACGGGTAGGCAATCGTTGCCAACGCTTGCACCGTAGATTCGGGTAAGTGCGAACAGAAACTCACCCGTCGTAATTGGGCTATTCGTTCGTTACTCAATTGCTACTTACCGGTGTGATGATTGTCACTGCATACCGACGACAACATCATTATAGTGGCGAGCAGAAGGATTGAAAAGGGGTGAGGGTATGATCACACAACCACTATCCTCTGCCGCCACCGTCCTACCCGAAATAGATCGCAACCGCTGCAACGGTTGTGGTATCTGTGAAGCGCTCTGTCCGACGCATGCGGTCGCAGTGCGCGATGGATACGCGGTGATTGTTGATGCAGGTGCGTGCACCTTCTGCCCACTCTGCGAAACCTATTGCCCGCAAGGTGCGATTGGGCGACCGTTTACCATCACCTTCTGCACGACCCGGGATGGATGATGGCCGGCACGAGGCAAACTACGACGACAGCGGGACGACGGTTTTTTCCATAACAAAGCTGGGCCAACCCAACCGGGTGCACCAGCCGTCTAACCACCACACTTCGCGATACCCCAACCGGCGATAGAATCGCTGCGCACCGGTATTGCTCGCCAGCACTTGCAACCGGGCGCGGGCCAAGCCGCGAGCATGGATGCGATCTTCCAGCGCGGCTATCAATACCTGCCCTGCACCACGACCGCGCACCGCCGCCGCCACCACGACACTGTGGATCAAGGCGCTCTGCGCATCATCGTGCCGGTAGACGCCGAACAGGGTACGAGAGACGGTGGCCGCTAATTGCAACGTCGGTAGCAGGCCGATCTCGCGCAGCGCCGCCGCGAGCGTACCGCGCGGCGCGCGCTCGAACACTGGCGCACCGGGAAATTGCAGCATGCCAGTACCGATCACACGCTAACGCAAAGGCGCAAAGCACGCGAAGGTCGCAAAGGGTTTAACGCAAAGGCGCAAAGCACACGAAGGTCGCAAAGGGTTTAACGCAAAGGCGCAAAGCACGCGAAGATGATTGTAATGATGGGCCGCGAGTACGGTTTGGGGTAAACACCCAAAGACCTTAGCAACCCCTGCGTTCTCTACGCCTTTGCGTTCATCCCTCTTTGCGTCTCTGCGCCTTTGCGTTTATTTGCTTACCCCATCGACCACGGCGGCGATTGCCGTTCGAGAAAGGCACGCAGGCCAGCCTGCCCTTCCGGGCCGGTACGCGCTGCGGCGATCGCCTCGATCGCCAACCGGCGCACCTCGGCCAGCGGCTCGCTGCGCACGGCGCGTAGCAATTCCTTGCTAGCCGCAATCGCCTGCGGGCCACCGCGCAGCAGATCGGCCACGACGCCATCGACCGCCGCATCAAGCTGGTCTGGCGGAACCACTTCATGCACCAAGCCAATCGCCAGCGCCTGCGCCGCCTTGATCCGCCTCCCGGTCACGAACAACGCGCGGGCATGGCCAAACCCGATTCGGGCAGCGACAAAGCGGGCAATCACCGCCGGCAACAACCCCAAGCGCACTTCGGTCAAGCCAAACACCGCATCCTCGGCGGCCACTGCATAATCGGCACAACAGACCAAGCCCACCCCGCCCCCCAAGGCTACTCCATGCACCCGCGCCACCACCGCCTGCGGCAGCGTATCGAGCGCGGTAAACATCGCATCCAGCCGGGTCGCATCGGCGACATTCTCTTCATGCGAATACGACAAACTATTTCGCATCCAATTCAGATCGGCCCCCGCGCAAAATGAAGGGCCATCACCTTGCACCACCAGCACCCGCACCACCGGGTCATGCCGCACCTCGTGACAAACTTCGGTGATGCCGGCGATCACCTCCGGGTTAAACGCATTATGCACCGCCGGACGTTGCAGGATCAGCGTCGCCACCGGCCCATTGCGGGTCAGGGTCAGCACTGCCATAGCGATACTCCTGTGTGAATGAAAAAAAGGTTGGCTTAACGCAGAGCCGCAACGAGTTTAACGCAAAGCCGCCAAGAACGCGAAGATCGCAAATAAGGATGGTAGGGATGGGACACAAGTACGGTTGAGGATAAACCGCCAAAAACCTTAGCGCCCTTTGCACCTCTGCGTTTGATATCTTTGCGCCTTGCGACGCAATGCTATGCGCTTATTCCGCAGATAAACGCGCCCTTTGCACCTCTGCGTTTGATATCTTTGCGCCTTTGCGTCTCACTCTAGCGGCAATTCAACACTCGCCACCACCTCAGCCAGAATATCCGCCGCCGTGCGCCCACGTAACGCCGCCGCAGGCCGCACCAGCAAGCGATGGCTGATGACCGGCCCCGCCAGCGCCTTGTAATCATCGGGCAACACATAATCGCGCCCGGCCAATGCCGCCCGCGCCTGCCCGGCCCGAAACAGGGCCAGCGTCGCCCGCGGACTCATCGCCAGCGCCAAATCGGGATGCGCGCGCAGCGTCTGCGCCACTCGCACCAAATACTCGCGCAACGACGGCGCCACCCGTACCCCATACAGCGCCCGTTGCAACGCCGGCACCTGCGACCCATCCACCACCGCCGCAAGCTGCGTAATCGGATGCTCGCCAGCCAGCGCCGCTAACATCTGCACCTCTTCAGCCGGAGACGGATAGCCCAGCCGCACCTGCACCAAAAATCGGTCAAGCTGCGCCTCCGGCAAGGGAAAAGTGCCTTCAAACTCAATCGGGTTCTGGGTCGCCAAAACCAAAAACGGCTGCGGCAGCAGATGGGTCACGCCATCGATGCTCACCTGCGCCTCACCCATCGCCTCCAGCAAAGCGCTCTGCGTGCGCGGCGTCGCCCGGTTAATCTCATCAACCAGCAACACATGGCTAAAAAGCGGGCCGGGTTGAAAGACAAACTGACCGGTCTGAGGACGATAGACACTCACCCCGGTCAGATCGTTCGGCAACAGATCAGGCGTACACTGCACCCGCCGGAAACTCAACCCCAACGACAGCGCCAGCGCGCGGGCCAGCATCGTCTTCCCCACACCGGGAACATCCTCGATCAACACATGCCCGCCGCACAACAACGCGATCAACAACAGGTCAATCGCCTCGCCCTTGCCGACGATCACCCGCGCCACATTCGCGCGCACCCGCCCGGCAAACTCGGCCAGCGCGCGCACATCAGTTGAGGTTGATGGTAACGTCACGTTCTATCTCTTTACCGCAGACCTACCCGATCTGGATGCGATTTGCTCGATAAGGTCACACAGAAACCTACGGATGTAATGGATTGGGATCGAACATTGTCCTTAGCGATCCGTCATATCCGGGTGAATCCGTGCCCTATATGCCCGATCCGTCTCAACTCGCGCCAATTCCGTATCTTATTCCACCCTTCCCAACCTGTGTGAATCCGTGTCTTATTCCCGCTCATCATTATATCCGAGAACAACCCGATCTCACCCGCGCACCAAATCGCTTGACACTCGCAATCCCACGTTATCCCACATTATCCCACATTATCCCACACGAAACCCACATGGGTGTTAGGAGTTTTTGGAACGGATGTTCTAAAAGTGCCAATAAAGCCAACGATTGAGGTTGCACCACATCATGCGGAGATAGTATGATAAAGAGCAACATTTTCCTAAGCATAGACTTGAGGTTTTTATGTCAGATACACCTGACTACAACCGCGTCATCGCCGAGTGCCTTGCGCACCCGCCCCCCTTCCGATGATCTGATTGCCCTCATCAAGCGCGTGCTCACGGCTGAAGACAAACCATCGCGTGAGCGACTGCAAGCGCTGAATCGACAGCTTAACGCACATTCCAATCAACGCCGCTTGGTGTTAGTCTACGGCGGCGCGACCAAGATCAAGGGCTATGTCTTTGAGGCCCCCAAACTGCCTGAAATTCGCGGCGCCAGCGCGCTGCTCGATTGGGTGGGCGAGC
The DNA here is from genome assembly GCF_056331925.1 of Chloroflexus sp. NCBI lineage: Bacteria > Bacillati > Chloroflexota > Chloroflexia > Chloroflexales > Chloroflexaceae > Chloroflexus > Chloroflexus sp. Next base: position 9,228 of record NZ_JBWGQH010000003.1, on the reverse strand, counting down.
AGCAGGTGCATCAGATTTGGCACAAGGCCTTCCCGAAAGGCGATCCATCCAAACCGCATCCGTATGTCATCTATGCGAGCGGCGGCTCGTTTTTGGCCTTCACTCCCTGTTCCGAAGCACAAGAACTAGCCACTCAAGTAGAGCGCACCTACACCGAACACACCCTTACCGCAAACAGCGTCGCCATCGCCGCTTGCTTCGACCTGCTCGAACTGCGCTATGGGAGACTGTTCCACGACAAAGCGACAGATTCATTCTATTGGGTTGAGGATTTTATTCACGACTGCCAAGATGCTAACAAATGGGCGGAACTGGAACAGTATTATTATCTCCATAAAGATTCAGGTTTCGCTGCGAATGACAAGAGTGAAACTGCCCTCAAATGGCGCTTCTTCAATCGCAAGACCTTTGGCGAACTCGTAACGGTGCTGGCAACGATGTTTCACCGCCGGCGCGATGAACGGGCTAGCCATGGCGAGCCACACTATCTGCCGCATTACGAGTTAATGCCGTGGGACGTGAAGTGCCACAGCAGTGATGTGCGTTCAGCGGTGATCGAAGCGCGAGTCGGCGATGATCGCCGGCAGCTTAGCGAAGCATCGGCCCGCAAACTAGCGGTTGGTCGCACGGTCAAAGGCGTAGATATTGGCGATCTCGAGAAAACACTGAAACCGTGGCGCGTACCGCCGGACTTAGAGACTTGGGAAACGCGCTGGCACGAGTTTCTCGACAACCATCCACAAAGCAACTACGCTCGTCACCTTGATAACGCTGCAATCAAGCCCGCCTCCGATATAGCAGATATCGCTGCGGCTTCCTTGCCATCGCGCTACATCGGCCTGATCTACGCCGACGGTAATAATATTGGTCGCCTCATGGCAACGCTGACCACCCCCCAGCGCTATTACGAAGTTTCGCATGTGTTGAGCGAGGTGACGAGAGAAGCTATTTTTACTGCTTTAGCTGAGCATCTCACACCGGCGAATAAAATCCATCTCTTCGAGATTCTTGCCATCGGCGGCGATGATCTCTTCATTATCGTGCCGGGAGACAAGGCGTTTGATATTGCGCTGACGATTGCACTGCATTTCGAGCGAGAGTTGACAGTACGGCTCGGATCGCTGATCCAGCGCAAAATAACGGAAAATAGTCAAGAGAAACTTGTCCGGTATCACGGTAACGATCCTGTTGCACAAGCAATCCGCACCTGTTCCCCCGCCGTTGGTCTCTCGGCTGGGGTGCTGATTGCCCAAGAAAACACCCCTTCTTCTTCCTGCGCGATCTGGTAGAAAAACTGCTGACAAATGCGAAGAAGCTGGTCAAACGGAACGCAACCGGTAATTTCTTCGACGGCGCGATTGACTTTATGGTGCTGAAGTCTATCGGGATGGTGAGCGATAGCATTGATGCCTTACGCGCTGAGGCATTGCAAGATTTCTCAGACAGCCAGCGCCGTCTTACTGCTCGCCCCTACACATAGGCCGAATTCGCCGGTCTGCTGGCGTCGATTCGAGCACTGAAACAGGCCAATGTGCCACGCTCGCAACTCTACCGCATCCAGCGGGTGTTGTTGCGCAACCGCACCGCCGGCATCTTTGATAGTGCAATGGAATATCTCTACACCCGTTCGCGCCTGCGCGGCATTAGCGAGACGCTGATCGAACATGTTGAGAAAGCGTGGTGCTGGCCATCGCCATCTATGCCGCAACGGGTGCATGTGCCGCCTTGGTCATCGCGACTTGATGGCACGGGTAAAGAACGACGCTACGAGACGATTTGACCAGACCTGCTGGAAGCCTATGAGTTTGTGCCCGCCAAGTAGTGATGGAGATGCTATGCAGTTACGCATTGAATTAACTATTGCCAGCCGCACTGCCTTTAGCATTGGCGCCGGCGGTAGCGTGATGACCATTGCTGATAAGAGTATTATCCGTGATGGTTGGGGCCGTCCGATCATCCCCGGCTCGCAATTGAAAGGCCGTTTGCGCTGGTCTGTCGAGCAAGTGCTGCGCGGGTTAGAGCAAGATATTCCTAGCCCGTTTGATGGGCCGGATCGCGAAGAGATAAATACGCTAGTTAAACAAATATTTGGCACGCCCAAATTACGCTCACCGCTCTTTTTCGCTGATCTGCCCGGCGTTATCGGCGATCCGGCGCAGATGGATGCGCTGCGCACTGAGTGCATCCAACATCAGAGTCTGATTCGCCCTTCGGTGACGATCAACCGCGCGCGCCGCACGGCTGCTGACAAGCTGCTGATGTTTCAAGAAACCGCGCAAGAGACGTTCCATTCGCCGCGCGCCATTACCGGCCAAATTACGGACGTGTCTCACGCCGCGCTCCTCTGGATGGCGTCACATCTCAGTACCCGTTGGGGCGGCACGAAGTCGCGCGGTTTGGGTTGGGCGACAGTTGAGGCAAGGGTCTTTCTCGATCAACAAGAGCATCCGGCAACGCAATTGGTTTCTGTTGGCAGGATACTCCCGTCACCAATCCAAGACATATTCCGACGCGTAGCACATTCTCACTTGCTTGTCAACGTGTCAATGTAGGATATTCCGGTCACCGAATCTAGACACATCTGACTATGCAAGCACAGTCCGAAGGTAGGAGCGAAGTTCGGTGTGGAGGTTCATATACGCTTCGACGGAGCAAAGATTGCAAAATGATCCCAAACTATCTTCCATTTTTACCGATTGCACGACTACAATATATAGCAGAAAAGAAACCGTAAGCGAGGTTTGGTTACACCGCGGCGCTATCATTATTGTAGCGCCGCGACAGTGCATAGTTCCTTGTCCACCGCCCTACCATTCGTCAACAAAGACACAACGATGAGCAACCTCGACAATGTTCATCCCTCCTGCCAAGCGTTTGTCAAGGTGGTTGAAGAGCTGCTTAAAGCCCGCCGCACGGAACTCAATCAAGGGCAGAGCTCATGTACGCTGGCGCGGTGAACCCAAGACTTTCAGGTACAACCAGTTTGTCGATCTGGTCTATCCCTCGTACAAAGCGCTTCGGTCTGGAAAACTCAAGAGGCCACCGGACTGCGCGATGGTCCGCTATATTGCCGATTATCTGGAATGTGACGGAGAGGAACCCGCACGACTCATCACGGCTGCCGGACATCACTCCGTCTTGGTCAGTCCGTCGCCTGAGGAATCAGAGCCGTTCCTGGCGGATGCCCGCAAGACGCTCGCGTTCCTCTCACTCCCGGCCTATATTCTCAACCATTATTGGGATGTGCTCGATGCGAACGATCATCTGTCGAAGCTGTTAGGTATGACGCGCGCGCAACTTGGAGCGTCACTGAACGTGATGCGTAATGTTATCCAGCTCATCTTTGATCCGCAATCACCGATCTACCGCGCGTTGTACTGCGATCACGACGAATGGGAGATGACTGCCAAGCGACATATTGTTGGCTTTAAATTGCAAACCAGGTATTGTGAAACTGACCCTGAGTTTGAAAAGCGATTAGCGCACTTTCGGGAATTGCCAAACTTTAGTGAGTATTGGGATAAAATTGATATTTATACCAATCTGGAATACACCTACAGCGATCAGATACCCCACTACGTTACCACCATGTATGCCGCCAATGGGCGCAAGGTCAGGATTCAAATGCTGTTTATCTTCTCCAACTATAACTTCCTCAACTATAACCAAGCTCTGCAAGTCGTGGCGGGGCAGCCATTTGATGCAGAAAGCTGTGCGGTGTTTCGCGAACTCGGCATTCCGATACCTGAGGTTTACCATAAGGAAATGGGGGTAGAAGACAATCGAATGATGGATGATCAGGTTCTGGATGCTGCCTGAAGTTCCATTGGAAGTGATTGATGTCTGAGCGGTAACTTATGGTTGGCGGCAACGTTTGCCTACACTCTCCCGTTGGCTGAGGTGAGTACGCCGCACTAAGCGACGGAACGAAGCGCCGCTTGTGTGCATCCCAGAGCTTGCTCTGTCGGTTCCATTACGAAGACTGCACTATGGGGGCGTTTGCCGGCCCATCGAGGTTGCTCGCGCCGTACCTTGGTCAGAATGGTGCTAAGCGGTTATGAACGGTACGGCGCATAACCATCAGATCGATCGTGCTACAGTACTCCCACCGAACTGTTATCGCCCAACATCAGTCGGTATGCTTTCGGTCGTAACGGGCTACGACTGATCTCCACGTTCCGCCCGATCAAGCTGTCTTCAAGCCGGTGGGGAAGGTTGCGAATTGTGCAATACTCTAACACAATGCTATGCTCAATCTCGCACTCTTCGATGTGGCAATGGTGATAGATCGAAGTAAACGGCCCTACATACGCATTGACGATCCGCGTATGTTCACCGATGATGGCCGGACCGCGAATCGTACTGTTGATGATCTCGGCGCCCGGTTCGATAATAACTTTGCCGATCAACTGCGAATCACGATCCACATACCCGTGTACCGCCGGCTCCATCTCTTCGAGCACCAACCGATTGGCTTCGAGCATGTCATTTTTCTTGCCGGTATCGATCCACCACCCCTCGTGAATGTACGGGTACACGTTGTACCCGTTGCTGACCAACCACTGAATGGCGTCGGTAATCTCGAGTTCGCCTCGCGCCGAGGGGCGAATTGCCTCAACCGCCTCGAAGACGTGGTGATCGAACATGTAAATGCCCACCAGTGCCAAATCCGACTTCGGTTCGCGCGGTTTCTCGACTAACCGGATAATTCGCCCATCGTCATCGAGTTCGGCAACACCAAACGAGCGTGGGTCGCTGACCTTTTTCAACACGATTTGCGCGTTGTAGTTGCTGTTACCAAACTGTTCGATCAACGGACTGATCCCACCCTGAATGCAGTTATCACCCAGAAACATCACAAACCGATCAGTACCCAGAAAATCGCGGCTAATCTTGACCGCATGCGCCAACCCCAGCGGCGCTTCTTGCGGGATATAGGTAATTTTCACTCCCCACCGCCGGCCATTGCCGACTGCCGACCGAATTTCGTCGCCGGTATCACCGATCACAATACCGATGTCGGTAATGCCGGCATCGCGGATCGCTTCAATCACACGGAAGAGTACCGGCTTGTTAGCGACCGGTACAAGTTGTTTGGCGCTGGTATACGTAATCGGGCGTAGTCGGGTGCCTTTCCCACCGCTTAGCACAAGTCCTTTCATAGCCGCCTTCTTCGCTGATATGAGTTTAGGTATCACCGGTTGATTCTACACCATGTGGCAGATCTAGCAACTTATGGTAGAGTCAGCAAAATAGGTAGTTGTAGTGAGGGAGGGTCTTGTATGGCGGAGATTCGCGGTATTATCAGTGCGATGCTTACTCCATTCACCAGTGATGTGGGTCCGGTTGATTATGAGTGGCTGCCGGAATACCTACACTTTTTGGCCGACGGTGGTCTTTATGGCGTGTTAGCACTTGGTACCACCGGTGAGGGGCCGTCAATGAGCGTTGCCGAACGGATCCGCACCCTGGATATTATTATGCAACACCGCGGTGAGCTGAGCGTGATTGCCGGTACCGGCTGCGCAGCGCTTACCGATACGATAGCGCTGAGCCGGGCAGCTCTCGATCTGGGAGTGGATGCTATCTTGGTGATGCCGCCGTTTTATATCAAGCAACCAAAAGAGATCGGTGTACTAACCTATTTTCGCGCCCTCTGCGATGCTCTGCCGGCAGATGCGCGGGTCATGCTCTACCACATTCCCCAGGTGACCGGTGTGCCGATTACAACTACGATCATCGATGGCCTTCTCGAAAGCCATCCGAGTCAATTCTACGGTCTCAAAGATAGTAGCGGCGATTGGGAGCATTCAAGAATGTTGATCGACCGCTATCCGCAACTTCGTATCTTCACCGGGAGTGACCGGTTGATTGCCCGGGCGTTGGCCGGTGGTGCTGCCGGTGCGATTACGGCTCTCTCAAGCGCGTTTCCCCATCTCGCCCGTGCCGTGTACGACGCCTTCTATCAAGGTGGTGATGTCTCGGCAGCGCAGGCTAAGCTTAGCGCTGTGCGTGATCTGATCGATCCCATCAATACACCTCCGGCATTGAAGGCGGCGCTAACGTGGACGAGTCATTTGCCGGAGACGGCGCTACGCCTGCCGCTCATGCCACTCGACAACGAGGAGGTGAATGCACTGCGCATCGCCTACGAGCGGATTATGGCCGGAGCATAGTTACACAATTGATGAGCGGAGCGTCTGCGTTCCAGCCGCTACGCCTATCTTATTGGCCTCATTCCGCCTTACAACAGTAAGCATCTATCCGATTTACGGTATACTACTACTAGATATATCGAACGCAAAGACGCGAAGGCCGCATCGCGCCTTTGCGTTTTTGCGCAACCAGCACACGCCCTATGAACCAGACACCATTAGCCAATCTGCACGTTCGTGAACTATTACCGCTTCAACCACCACGTGTACTAAAAGCCGAACTTCCGATCAGCCAGGCTGCGACCCACACGGTTGCCGAAACCCGGGACGCGATTCGCCGGATTTTACGTGGTGAAGATCACCGTCGGATCATGGTGGTTGGGCCATGCTCGATCCACGATCCCGAAGCTGCTCTTGACTATGCCCGTCGCCTGCAAGCGCTGCAACGCCCGCTCGGTGACCAGTTACTGATCGTGATGCGAGCGTATCTCGAAAAACCGCGCACCACCGTCGGTTGGCGTGGTTTGATCAATGACCCACACCTTGACGGCTCGTTCGATATGGCCGCAGGCTTGCGCATTGCCCGCCAATTGTTACTGGCGATCAACGAACTTGGCGTGCCGGTCGCGACCGAGATGCTTGATCCGATTAGTCCGCAATACCTCGACGACCAAATTAGTCTCGCGACGATCGGCGCCCGCACCAGCGAAGCACAAACGCACCGAGCGTTAGCCAGTGGGGTTTCGATGCCGGTTGGTTTTAAGAATGGTACTGATGGCGGTATTCAGATCGCTGTCAACGCCTGTGTTTCGGCAGCGGTACCACACAGCTTTCTCGGTATCGATGAAGATGGGCGCAGTGCAGTGGTACGTACCACCGGTAATCCTGATGGTTTCGTCATTTTGCGTGGTGGCCGCTACGGCCCCAATTATCATCTCGAGTACATCGTGCAGGCGACGCGGTTGATGCGCGAAGCCGAACGGACTCCGGCAGTAATGGTCGATTGCAGTCACGCCAACTCCGGTGGCGATTTTCGCCGTCAAGAAGCGGTTTGGCAAACGGTACTCGGCTATATGGTCGAAGAAGATTTGCCGATCATCGGGATGATGCTGGAGAGTAATTTGTTCGAGGGGAAGCAACCACTTGTCGCCGACCGCAGCCTGCTGAAGTACGGTGTTTCACTGACCGACGGTTGTGTTGGGTGGGACACAACCGAACGCTTGTTACACGAGGCCCATCTGGCGCTGAGCAAGCGCTAAGGCGGTAATGACGAGAGGCGGGTTGATGCCCACCTCTCCACCAGGATTACCCTACAAACGCGGCATGGACAGCCCGTACCGCTGCATCGGCATCGTGCTCGGATACAACGAGCGAGATGTTATTCTCGGTGCTCCCTTGCGCAATTGCAATCACGTTGACCCCCGCCGCGCCGAGCGCGCCAAACACCCGCCCGGCAATCCCCGGCGTACCTCGCATGCCCGACCCGACCACAGCCACGATCACGACCGGCGCAATTGTGCCGATATGCTCAACATCGTGGGCGGCAAATTCCCGATCAAGTTCACAGCGTAATTCGCTAACCACTTTCTCGGCTTCGTTGCTCGGTATGGCGAAACACACACTCTGCTCACTGCTGGCTTGTGAGATCAGCAAAATGTTGGCGCCGGCCCGCGCCACCGCACCAAAGATGCGCGCTGCCACGCCGGTCAAACCAAGCATGCCCGGCCCGCCAACGGTGATCAGACTCAACCCTTTGATTGCCGTAATCGCCCGCACGCTCTCACCATCGCCTTCGGCATCAATTAACGTCCCCGGATGGCTGGGGTTGAAGGTGTTACGAATGCGGATAGGGATGCGACGGTGGACGAGCGGTTGAACGGTCTTGGGGTGTAAGACGTTGGCTCCGTAATAGGCCATCTCGCCCATCTCGGCATACGAGAGTCGGGGTAAGGTTCGTGCTTCGGGAACGACCTTAGGATTCGCCGACAACACTCCGTCCACTTCTTTCCAGAACCAAACTTCGTCGGCATCGAGATCGGCGCCGAGAATCGCACATGTATAATCGGAACCACCGCGACCGAGGGTGGTTGGGACACCGTTGCGGGTAGCGCCGATAAAACCGGTGACGACGGGGACGCGCTTTGCGGCAAGGAGCGGCAACAACCGTGCGCAACTGCGCTCGCGCGTGTCAGGTTCGATCGGTGAAGCATTACCGTAGCGGTCGTCAGTAACGATCAGCTCGGTGGCATCAATGGCTTCGGCATCGATCCCGGCGCTACGCAGTGCAGCGGCGATCAAGCGGGCGTTGAGACGTTCCCCTAGCCCGCTAAACAGATCGAGGGCGCGCGGCGTTAGCTCACCGAGTACGGCAATACTCCGCGAAAGATCGCTCATGTAATCGAGCATCGAGCGAATCTGGGGTTCGAGCGCCGTGCACTCTGCCGGGGTCGCTACCTCGGCAGCAGCCCGCATATGGAGTTCGAGCAGGCGTGATGCAATCTGTGCCGTAGCATTTCCATCACCGGCAGCCGCCGCTTTTGCTGCTGCGATCAAGGTGTCGGTGGTGCGCAGATCGGGGGCATTCATCGCCGATACGACGACGACCACTTCATGTTCGCGAGCATGCGTACCGACAATCTCCACCACCCGGCGGATCGCGTCGGCACTACCAACCGACGTACCACCGAATTTCATCACGAGACGCATAACAAGTTCCTCCTTGCCCATAATTAAAACACGCCGCGGCGTGCAATTTGCATCACCGCGACGTGGATTCCGCTACGAACAACTTAACCCAAATATCGCAAAGACGCTAAGGCCGCAAAGGCGCTAAGTGTTTCTAAACGCAAAGGCGCTAAGAGTCTACGGTACTGGCTAGTTTCTCACTCCCGCCCCTCCCATCAAACCCTCTGCGCGCTCGGCGCCCTTTGCGTTGTGCCCTTCGAGCGTAATGGTTGTCCAATCCTGGACCCATCAAACCCTCTGCGCGCTCGGCGCCTTTGCGTTGTGCCCTTCGAGCGTAATGGTTGTCCAATCCTGGACCCATCAAACCCTCTGCGCGCTCGGCGCCTTT
>NZ_JBWGQH010000002.1:155039-213595 GCF_056331925.1 Chloroflexus sp. | reverse complement strand
GTGCTGGCAAGGTCGTGGCGCAGGTCTAACTCATACGTGCCGGTGAGGGTCTCGACCACCGCATCGTCTATCGCCTGTACACTGACCGTCTGCGGCGTATTCCAGTTGGCCGGTGTAAAGGTCAAGGTGAGGGTTGGCTGGCCGTTGAGCAACACTTGGCCGCTGCTGGGCACGAGCGGCGAGACGGCGCTGACGATGTCAGGCGTGATGGTCACGGTCACATTGGCAAGGGGTCGCGTGGCGAGGCGCGCGGTGTAGTTCACCGCCGGGCCACCCTCGGCCACCGTCAGGCTGGTGGGGGTGAGGATGAGATCCGCGACATCATTCTCTTGCACGGTGACGCGGAGTAGCCGGTCGGCGAGGCCGTTGTACACCGGGTCGCCGGTGCTGGCAAGGTCGTGGCGCAGGTCTAACTCATACGTGCCGGTGAGGGTCTCGACCACCGCATCGTCTATCGCCTGCACACTGACCGTCTGCGGCGTATTCCAGTTGGCCGGCGTGAAGGTCAAGCTCAGGGTCGGCTGGCCGTTGAGCAACACTTGGCCGCTGCTGGGCACCAACGGCGAGACGGCGCTGACGATGTCAGGCGTGATGGTCACGGTCACATTGGCAAGTGGTCGCGTGGCGAGGCGCGCGGTGTAGTTCACCGCCGGGCCACCCTCGGCCACCGTCAGGCTGGTGGGGGTGAGAATCAGGTTAGCGAAATCATTCTCGATGATCGTCACTGGTAATAACACCGGCGGCAGCGAATTATAAATCTCATCGCTAACGCTACTCGCGGTATGGCGCAGGTGGACGAGATATGTGGTTGCAGAATCGAACGTTTCGTCAACCTGATCGTCAATCACCTGCACAGTAACCGATTGCGGCGTATTCCAGTTGGCCGGTGTAAAGGTCAAGGTGAGGGTTGGCTGGCCGTTGAGCAACACTTGTCCGCTACCGGTAATCAGTGGTGAAGCTGGTGCGACGATTTCCGGTGTGATCTGTATTGTCACCGGCGCAATGGGCTGGCTGTTGAGGCGGACAGTATACGTATCGGTATCTCCCTCAGTGAGGGTCAGGTTACTCGATGACAGAACAATACCGGCCAGATCATTATCGATGACAGTGACATCCACATTCGCAGTTAGCCCATTGTAAAAAATATCGGTGCTACTGGCGACGTGGGCAATCTGCACGACCGTACTAATTCCCTCATCGATTAAATCATCGACGGCGCGGACCGTAACGGTTTGAACAACATTCCAATTTGCCGGTGTAAAGACCAACGTGATCGGAGCCGGCGTGGTTTGTCCATTGAGGAGTACTTGCACAGATGGGGTGATCGTAAGAGTAACATTCGCGGTAGGTTGGGTTGCCAGTCGTACCTGATACGTTGTTTCTGGACCACCTTCAGCGACCGTTATACTGAATGGTAAGGCAATAATGTTGGCGGTATCATTATCGGCGATCCGCACTGCCAGTGGAGACAAACTCAGACCTTGATAGAACGGATCGGTACTGGTACTCGTGTGGAACACTGTACCAGTATGTGGCGATGGTTCGGCCACCTGATCATCAATCGCTTGTACGATAACTGTCTGTGGCGTATCCCACGTAGCAGGCGTAAAGGTCAGCGTCGTCGGGTTCGTGGTCACCTGTACACCGCTAAGCGTAATAGTCACCGGGGCAATTGGCCGACTGCTCAAGCGGATGGTATACGTTCCATCAGGGCCACCTTCGCCGATATCGATCCGTGTCGGTTGCAAGACAATTCCTGCCTGATCGTTATCTTGCACCGTGATCGTATGCGCAGTTGGCTCACCAAGTATTGCATCGACTGGTGCGGTAAGGCGAATAACGATTGTTTCGTCTAGTTCAACTTGAGGATCATCGCTAAGCGGAACTAATAGGCGAACCGATCGAACACCGGCAGGTATCACGATTGTCCCATTGCGCAGTCCATGATCGGTGAGGTCTGCCGTACCGGTGACAGTATACGACACCCGCGCATCGACAGCCGAAATACGGCTTAGGCTAACGGTAATCGCAACGATTCCGTCTCCCTCCTCAGCAGTACTAGAAGCACCGGTAAAGCTTACTTCTGGGGGCAAGCTCGTATCGATAATGGTGACAGTGGCCGTACTGGGCAAGCCAATAAAACCACCCTCAGGATTGAATAAGCGTAACGTGAACGTTTCCGCCGGTTCATAGAGATCGTCAGCAATCATCGGGACGGTAAACATCTTTTGGCGCTCACCGACAGCGAACGTTAGTTGACCGGTGGTAGTTGTATAGTCACTGCCGGCTACGGCACTACCATTCACCGTCTCGTAGCGCACCCGTACCGTTTGCTCTGCAGGGGCGCCCAGTTGCACGGTTACGGTTAGCGTACCGGCATTTTCATTAACGCTCAGGTTTGCGTTGGCGAAGAAAAAGATCGATTCGCCTGGGCGCGGCGTTGGCGTACTCGTCGGTTGTGGTGTAGCAGTGTGGGTGGGAGTAGCGGTTAAAACCGGCGTAGCACTCCGGGTAGGAGTTGCCGTCATCGACGGTGTAGCTGTCCGCGTCGGTGTCGCCGTGGCAGATGGCCGTAGTAGCGGTGATGTTGGCGATGGCGGTGGTGGCGATGGCGATGGTGTTTCTACCGTAGGAATAGTCGTTGGAGTCAGCGTTGCCGTCGGAATAGGCGTTGCGGTACGAAGCGGCGTCGCAGTGCGTATTGGTGTTGCCGTTGGTAGCACCGGCGGCGTTGCGGTTGGCGTCGCCGTTGGGGTTGGCGTCGCCGTTGGGGTTGGCGTCGCCGTTGGGGTTGGCGTCGCCGTTGGGGTTGGCGTCGCCGTGGGCACCTCGATAACTATCACCGGCGGTACTTCTTCCTCAGGTTCTGGTTCGGTACCGGGGGTACTGATCGGGGTTGGCGTCTCGTTAGGAGAAGCGATCGCTTCAGGATTCAGCGGAGGCAATTGCGGTCCACCGCTCCACAGGCTATAGTCAACCCGTCCACTGTTGCTAACATCACCGCGAAACCACTCCATGCGTGGCGCAACCTGATCGATCATCAGGTTGGCAACACAGGAGATCAGCAGAAACAGTAGCAACAGCGACGCGAGGAACAACCATAGCTGAGGTTGTTGTAGGCGCTCTCGGTCAAGCAGCCGATTCCACGCGGGCTGCCGGTTTTTCAGGACTGGCGGAATCATCGGCGTATCGCAAGGTAAAGAAAAATGTACTGCCCTGTCCCGGCGCGCTCTCTACTCCAATCGTGCCGCCTAAGCGTTCGACAAGCTGCTTAGCGATCGCTAAGCCAAGCCCGATCCCACGTTCGCTCGAGTTAATCCCTTCACTGGTACCTTCACCGCGAATAAAGCGCTCAAAGATCTGTTCGTGCATATGGGGCGGAATACCACGACCCGTATCGCTCACTTCGATCCGCATCATATCAGGTTGCGGAATGGCACGAATCGTAATGGTACCGGCACTTGTGTAGCGACGTGCATTATCGAGCAATTGGATCATAATAGTTCGCACATGATCAATATCGGCCAACACCGCGGGTAGCTTCTTGGGAATAGCGATTTCGAGCTGCAATCCTTTCGCCTTGATCTGTGATTGCACTTGCCAAACCGCATCTTCGATCGGGCGTCGCACTTCGATTGGTTCTAAATTGGATTTGAGCGAACCAGAGTCGAGATTAGCAATGGTAATAACATTACTAATCAAGTTAGTCATATTATTCGCGTGCAACCGGATAGACTCGACAAAACTCTTTTGCTCTTCGTCGAGTGGACCGGCTAGCCCTCGCAGCAGCAGATCGGCATTACCACGAATCACCGTCAAAGGCGTGCGCAACTCATGCGAAATTGTACCAATGAAGTTCGTCTTTGCTCGGTCGACCATCACCTCCTCTGTGAGATCCTGTAAGACGGCCACATAGCCGAGCAACGTACCGTTTTCTTCCTTCACCGGAGCAACCGAGAGGCGAATAAATGCATCACCGAGCGCAAAGAGATCTTGCGCTCGTTGGTCACCAAAACCGGGAATACCTTCTTGCAGCGGTTGTAACGGCAGATCGCTCAGCCGTTTGGGAATGGGATTGTCGTCGGCCAACCCTAGTAAACGACGGGTAGCACGATTAATCGACCGAATCTCGCCATGAATGTCGGTAAAGATGATACCGTCGGTAATACTCTCAACAATGGCCGCACGCTGACCGGCTTCGGCGCGGACTTGGGCCAGCAGCTCGATCAGATATTCGGTCATGCGATTAAAATTATGGGCCAACACGCCGATCTCATTTTGGGTGGCCGTACTTAACTGAACCCGCCGCTGGAGATCACCGTTCACGATGGCATTTGCGGTATTGGTCAACTCTTCTAGTGGTCGGGTAATGCGTCTGGCGACCCATAGACCGAGGATAGCAATCCCGGCGCCCAGACCAAGGGTGATCATCAGCAACACCGGGCTAATATCTGCCCACGTCGTCAGGACCTCTTCACGTGCGCGGGCAGTTGCGAGGATGCCAACGCGACTACCGCGAATAGTGAACGGGACATAGGCAAATTGATACTCAGTACCATTGACGGTTTGAACGGTAAAGAGAGTCTGTCCAAACGGATCGGGATTAGCCTTAATGCGCACCACCTGATCGGCGTTTAGGGTGAGTGTTGGTGTGATATTTCCGAAGGTGCCGGTAATAACCTTACCGTTTTGGTCGTAGATAACTATGCCATCGAGACGGGCTTGTTGCACAATCGTAGTAAGTAATCCATCAAACCGGATCGCGACGATTAACCCGCCCACCACTTCGGTATCAACCCGAACAGGAGCAATCGTGGCAAGGTAGAGCGTTTGGGTATTGCTAAATTGGATCAAACCGGCGTATTTATCGCCGCGCGAATCGGACTCGCCGTTGAGGACTTTCGGTGTAAACCACGCACCACTCAGATCGAACGAATCGTGGGTAATATAGGTATCAGATGCCTGCGGCGGTCGCTCAAAATCGGCGATAGTGCGACCATCACGGCCAAAGGCAATCAGTCGATCAAGGCGGACATCACTCCGGCGTGTACCTTGCAGGAAGAATGGTTCAAGCGCGGTCCGCAAGCCAGCGACATCATTCGTGCGAAACGCCTCGGCGACGGCCGGTGCACCGATACTATCGTTGCGCTGAGCAAAAGCAACTTCGCGTAAAAAATCAAGATTGGCTTGTTCTTGAGCAAGAAATGCGTCGCTAACGGTACGAGTGGCGGCAGCCAACTCATTGTCAAAGCGATCTTGTTGCTGACGGGCGATAAAAAATGCGACGATCGACAGCCCTACCACTGCGACTACGATCGCAAGGATAAGGAAGGGGCCGATAATCTGATACTTGAGTTGCGTGCGCAACTCGCCAATCAGCCGTCGCATGACAGATCTCCTACTTGGAAGGTAACCGGTCAGCAATGATACGAATGGATACGAATGTGCGTTCCTAATTATTCTAGAGTATCACTGAGACTGAGATCGTTGACCGCATACCTTACCGTTTACCGATAGTATAAGACAGGTTGTGGTCATCGCGAATACATATTTGATGGCAAACAGTTAACAGTTTATTTATGATGAAAGGTGACATCATTTCTCCATAGGCGCTGGCGAGTAAATGATGAGCAAGCTGTAATCCTTTGATAAGTGTTACCATACCGACAACGACTAATCGCCAACAGCCATGCTATAATGCCGGTGTACATGTTGTTTCATCATTTATTCACCCCTGTACGGACGTTATGCAGGTACGTTTTCTCGGCACCGGTACCTCGATGGGCGTTCCCGTTATCGGCTGCAATTGCCCGATCTGCACCTCATCCGATCCACGTCACCACCGTTTGCGTACTTCGGCGCTTGTTCGCAGTCATGGTCTCACCATTTTAATTGACGCCGGACCAGACTTTCGGTTGCAGGCGCTTGCTGCCGGGTTATGTCGGATCGATGCAGTCCTGCTTACCCATGCCCATTTCGATCATGTGGCCGGTCTCGATGATTTACGGCCGCTTTGTCTACGCCAAGGAACGGTGCCGATCTACGGTAGCCCGCAAACACTCGCCGATGTGCGTCGACGTTTCGCCTACGCATTTGATGAGAGTTCGTCAGGTTCGTCACGTCCGGCAATTACGCTACATCCGGTTGAAGCGCCATTCCAGCTTGGCGCGCTGACCATCGTACCGATCGCAATTCCTCACGGCACGTGGACGATTACCGCCTACCGCATCGGCCCATTAGGGTATGTTACCGATGCGAGTGCAGTACCACCGGATGCGGTCACTACCCTACGAGGGGTGCAGGTGTTGGTACTAAATGCCTTGCGTGTTGAACCGCACCCAACCCATCTCTCGATTGCCGAAGCGGCGGAAGTGGCAACAGCCATAGGCGCACCTCGTACCTTTCTCGTTCACATGACCCATACCGTCGATTATCGGGCTGACTACGGGTTACCGCCTGAGGTGACATTTGCCTACGATGGCCTTGAGGTCGAAATCGAAACACCGTCGAGTTGCCCATGATCCGTTTTGCCATCGATGCCCGTCTCAATGCGTACCGGCAGGGTGGTATTGCTCATTACACGCAGAGCCTCGTGCGAGCTATGGCGCCACTGCTGGCCGATGAGGAAGAGCTGCTCGTCCTTGAACACGTCCGTGCGCGTATGCCACCGGTAGATGGTCTACGGCGTAGTCGGTTGCTCACGCCGCCTCACCATCGGTTTGAGCAACTCAGTTTGCCGGTAGAAGTGTGGTTACGCCGACCGATGCTCTTGCATAGCCCCGATTTTATACCACCGCTCGTACATGCATGGCGGACGGTCATCACGATCCACGATCTGGCGTTCCTCTATTTTCCCGAGATCCTCGACCGTGCTGCTCGGCGGTATTATGGCCGTATCTATCAGGCAGTAGCCGGTGCCGATGCGATTATTGCGGTGTCACAGGCGACTCGTGATGATATTGTCGAACGACTAGGTGTGCCACCGGAGCGAGTAACGGTCATTTATGAGGCAGCCGATGATGATTTTCGACCTTTGACTATACCCGCCGGTACGGCCCGCATCATCGACGGTCAAACATTAATCGCCGACACGTTTCTGCTCTTCGTCAGTACCATCGAGCCGCGAAAAAACATCCCCACCTTGCTGCAAGCGTTACGGATCTGTTGCGATCGGCGCCCATCGGCGGGCTACCGGCTGGTTTTGGCCGGTGCGCGTGGTTGGCTTGATGAACCGATTTTGGCGCAGATCGGTGAGTTAGGTTTGAGTGATCGGGTAATCCGCATCGGCTTTGTGGGCAGGGAGGATCTACGCTGGCTGTATGCTGCTTGTCGAATCTATCTCAATCCATCGCGATACGAAGGATTTGGCTTGCCGGCGCTCGAGGCATTGGCCTGCGGAGCACCGGCCATTGTGTCTGACACCAGCAGCCTACCGGAGGTCGTCGGTGATGCAGCATGGTTAGCGCCACCACTCGACCCCTTGGCTTGGGCCGATCTTATCGAGCAGCTCTGGCACGATGAGGCAGCACGGGCCGACCTCAGCAGCCGCGGCCCGCGACAGGCAGCCCGTTTCTCGTGGCAGACAACCGCGCAACAGACCCTGGCGCTTTACCGGCGATGTATCAGGCATCACGAGTGAGGCTCATCCAGACCGTTGCGAAGCAACGGATGGAGATGCGTTGCCGCCAACCACGCTTCAATCCCAACCGGCGGTGCAATCCCTCGTTCAGAAATAATACCGGTGAGGAGATCGAGCGGCGTGCGGTCACAGTACGCTGTATGTACAGTAATACCTGGTGGTACTTCGGTCCACAACTGCTTGATCGACTGGATTGATTGAGTCGGCAAACGATACCCCGATGGTAAAAGCTTTTCGCTCGAACAGAGCGTATAGATGGGGACACCGGCAGCTTGTGCGGCGAGTGCCAGAGGATAGGTACCGACGCGATTGATCAACCCGTCGCTACTAATGAGATCTGCACCGACCAGCACAAGATTGCATTGTGCGACCTGCGTCGCTGCTGAGGCATCGGCGATTAACGTCGTATGAATGCCACTGGCGGCCAGCTCGCCGGCCAGCATGCGCCCTTCGCCGAGTGGGCGGCTCTCGGTGCAAATCACGCGCGGTCGTCGTCCGGCGCGGTGGGCATGGCGCAAAGCAGCGCGAACCGTCGTACTACGCCCGATGGTCAAAATCCGCGCTTCCTCACCGATTAACCGCAGCGTCGTTTCCGCGATGGCTGCTTCGTGGACGTGCAAGCGACGGCGAAAATCGTTGGTCGTCTCGTCAACCAGCCGGATTGCGCTTTCACTATCTCCCGCCTCTTCAAGTCGCCAGAGTAAACTGTTGACGAGATTCACCAGCGGTGCCACCGTCGGATGACTACGCATCAATGCCCGCCCGACGGTCAGCACCTCGTGTTGTACATCAACGCGACCGCTCATCGGCCGACTGCGGACAGCGCGGGCCAACACCTCAGCGCATTTTTTAGCAATCTCCACCGCACCTGAGACCGTATCGGCCGCAATCGCGGCAACGGACTGGGCGATAAATGGATCCATGGTTATTCCTGTGCCAGTATTCAAGCCATGGCTCAGGCCGGCCTCATTGCCGGCTTACCCTCCACTGGGTTGATCTTACCATAGCATATGTTAGACGTGTTCGGATGAATTGATCATTCGTTTGGGAGGGAGATTACGCAACAGTTCGGTCAGTTGGAGAATGGAGAAAGGCTTACTCAGGAGCCGATCTTGCAATTGCTCTTTCTGCTGCGGTTTGAGAGAATTGAGTGTATCGCCACTGATGAAAATGATCCGCTCGGCAAGATGCGGATGGATCTGACTAATCGCATCTTTGAGTTCAAAACCGCTCTTCCTCGGCATGCGGACATCGGTAATGACGAGATCGTATGGATGAAGGGCTAATTCGTTCAGTGCCGTATCGACATCACCGACAGTCGTTACCTCGTGGCCGAGTTCTTTGAGTAGACGGTCTAGCATCTGGCGGACCGACTCTTCATCATCAACGACCAGTACGCGCTGCAACGGGCCGCTCTCGGTCAGCTCCGGTGGTGGTGGTTCTTCTAGTATCTCATCGTGGGTTTCGATCAGTGGCAAGCGAATAAAGATCCGAGTCCCTACACCTTCACGGCTTTCAGCCCAGATCTGGCCTTGATGCTCTTTGATAATTCCGTAACAGATTGAGAGGCCTAAACCGGTACCCTGACCAACCGGTTTCGTGGTAAAAAACGGATTAAAGATTTTATCGAGATACTGAGCCGGGATACCGATGCCGGTATCAGCGACGACAATCTCAATTTGGGGACCATCGGTCGTATCACAGAGGGCAGTGCGGATGGTCAGCGTACCCCCACCACGTTCGATCATTGCTTGGCGGGCATTCGTAATCAGGTTCAGGAGCACCTGTTGCAACTGATGAGGGTCGGCTACCGTCTTGGGCAACTGCGGATCGAGTTCGAGTTGCACGGTAATATTATCGACCCGTAGTTGATAGACTTGCAAGGCCAACGCACGCTGGACCACATCGTTAATTTGCACAACCGACCGTTCTGGCTTATGCTCGCGGGCAAACATCAGCAGGTTGCGCACGATCCGACCGGCCCGATCAGCCTGCTGATGGATTTGTTCGAGATCGCTACGGGTATCTTCATCGAGGGCACGTTTACGCAACAACAACTGGGCATAGCCCGAGATACTGGTGAGGGGGTTATTCAGCTCATGCGCTACACCAGCGACCAACTGGCCCAACGCCGAAAGTTTATCTGACTGGATCAATTGTTGTTCAAGACGCCGTCGTTCGGTGAGATCGCGACCGATACACGCAATCATCACCTGATCATCAACTGCGAGGCGTTGGGCACTCATCTCGACAATGGCGAATTCGTTGGAGGGGCGTTGAAATGAGACGGTGAAGGGTAGCGATTGCTGACCGGCAGTCACTCGTTGTAGAGCTTGGGCGATGGTTGGCCATTCTGTCGGCAGGCACCACCGTTGCAAGGGCTGACCGATCAACTCATCGAGCGTGACATTCAGAATCTGGGCGCCGCTCTGATTACTACTCACGATACGCCAATCGGTATCGAGCATCAGTATCATATCGGAGGCATTGGCAAAGATAGTGCGATAACGAGCCTCACTACTGCGGACTGCTTGATAAAGGCGTGCATTTTCAATGGCGATAGCCGCGTAATCGGCCAATGCAGAGAGGAGCGATTGATCACTTTCGCTAAATGCTCGACCGGTGCGCCGATTATTGACGGCCAACACGCCGATCACCCGATCGCCAAGCTGCAACGGTACCTGTAATGTCGCTTGGACGGTGACGGACGGCATAATCGTGATCGGCTCGCCGGTAACGGCGCCACTCAGACGTAACGCTTTACCGCTGCGTATCACCTGCCCAGCCAGTGCAGTGTTCAGACGGAGATTATCAGGTGGTTGGACCGCAAGATTACGCCATGCGCGGAGGAGTAAGCGATCCTCCTGTGCGGCGCGTTCAAACAAGATGCCTTCCTCTGCTTGAGTCACATAGACTGCCGCTTCAACAATCCGATCTAACAACTGGCGTTGATCCATCAACGTGGTGACCGATTTACCGACACGGGTCAAGACGGTCAATTCCTGTACACGTTGTTGCAAAAGCGACAGGAGCCGGTCGCGTTCACGTTGCAACCGGCGTTCACGTAATGCCTGATCGATAACCTCACGGGCTTCGGCATCCGAAAACGGTTTGATCAAGTAGTTGCGGGCACCGAGACGAAACGCTTCAACGGCGATCATCTCAGAGCCGTGCGCAGTCATAAGAATAACCGGGACATCAATACCTTCTTGTGTTAAGATACGCAAGAAGTCAAGCCCGTTCATATCGGGCAATTGCAGATCGAGTAAGATGAGATCAGGCTGGCGTGCTCGTAACCGATCCAGACCACTCTTACCGGTCAGAGCGATCGTGGCTCGGTATCCCAACTCAGGGAGAACACTACTGGCCAACATGCGGCCAACTTGTTCACTATCATCAATAACAAGGATCTCTTCCATAATGGAGAGCCCAATCTGTATTCTAGGAAGGAAGTTGCTGGGGTTGTTGACGGCAGTGTCTTGCCAGCTCTATTGTAGAATTGTACACGTAAGCGCCATCAGCTGCAACATGTAAAGGATAACCATGGATGTGGATACGCGGCGAGTGGTAACGACCCTGGGCGACATCAATGTCGATCTCGGTTTTATGTTGCCGCACTTTCCCCGCGAAGGTGATGACAACCCAGCCACGACGGTACATTGGGGTGGAGGTGGTTCTGGATTAAATATGGCCGTTGCCGTGGGCCGGTTAGGGGCGACACCATATGTAATCGGTCGGGTTGGGAATGATCTCGCCGGATCATTTGTGTTGCAAACTGCGCGTGCGCATGGAGTACAGGTGAGTGCGGTGCAGGTCGATCCGGTTGCAGCAACCGGCCTGTGCGGAATTGTTGTCACCCCGAATGGTCAGCGAAGTTTTATGAGTTTTCGGGGGGCAAATATCTATTGTGACGCTTCGACGGTCACGTCGTCCCTTATCCGGTCGAGTCGTATCCTGTTGGTAGGAGCCCATGCACTGCTTGATGATCCGCAGCGATCGGCTGCATTGCACGCAATGGAGCTAGCGATTGAGCAGGGATGTGCGATTGCGCTTGATCTCTGCTTGCCGGCAGTACGGATGGCACGACGCTTGATCGTGCGACTCCTACCGCAGTTGTGGTTGCTCACGATGAATGAAGATGAGTTACGAGCACTGTTGCCGGGACAAAACATACCTCAGGCAATCGATAGCCTGATAGGATCGGGGGTGCGCCATGTAGCGATCAAGCGAGGTGCACAGGGGTGTAGTGTTGCCAGTGTTGATGGTGGGCGGCTCGATGTGTTACCGCCGGCAGTAACCGTAGTAGATACAACAGCCTGTGGTGATGCGTTCAGTGCCGCCTACGCTTGGGCATTGGCGCACGGGCTTGATCTCTCGGAGAGTGCTACCATTGCCAATCTGATGGGGGCATTAACGGCAACACGCCACGGAGCAGTTGAAGCCATTCCTAAGAGTGACGACATTCGCAGTCGGCTCAGTACGGCGATCAACGAACGACTTTGGCCGGCTAATAGGTGAGGAAGAGGAGATACGCAATGCCGCCGCTTTGGAAAGAACAGCTCGACCGGTTGCGTCTGCGCGATTTACGCGAGATCTTTCGTACCGCAAAACCGGTGATTGGGATGGTGCATTGTTGGCCGTTGCCCGGCGCACCCGGTTACACCGGTTATGGAATGCAGACAATTATCGATCATGCAATTCGCGATGCCGAAGCCTTGGCTGAAGGTGGCTGCGATGGTTTGATCGTCGAAAATATGTGGGATATTCCCTTCCGCGCCGGCCCCCACGTACAACCTGAAAGTATTGCCGCCCAGGCTGTGGTGGCGTATGCCGTTCGGCAGGCAGTGCCAGAGTTACCGCTAGGGCTTAATCTGGTGCATAATGGTGGCGTAGCGCTTTTGGCAATGGCCATTGCGGCCGGCGCCAGCTTCATTCGCGTTTGTATGTTTACCGGCGCTGGAGTGTGGGATGCCGGAAGTTGGGATGAAGGTTGTGCAGCCGATCTGATGCGTCGTCGCAAGGAGTTACACGCCGAATCGATCAAGATCTTTGCCGATGTTGATAAAAAACATTCAGTGCGCTTTCCCGGCATCGATCTGGCGACACATATCGAATGGACGCGCTTTTTTGGCGCCGATGCGCTGATCATTTCTGGCCGGATGACCGGCGATGCGCCCGATTTAGCGAAGGTTGAGCAAGCACGGTCGTTAGCCGGCGATACGCCGATCTTACTCGGTAGCGGTACGAATGAGCAGAACATTGCTGCCTTTATGCGCATTGCCAATGGCGTGATTGTGGGGAGTAGTATTAAACAAGATGGCGAAATTACGAATCCCGTCGATGTCAATCGGGTGCGACGATTTGTGATGGCAGCCCGGAGCGCTGATTAGTACTTTTAGGTTACTTGAAAATAGTACCAGGTTGACCCTGTAATAGGACTATCACGCTATTGTGGACAGACCGGGCAGCGGGTATAGTTATTCCTGGACGGTGCGTTGAAGTTGATATTTGATTAGCCGTCCAACGTCCAGACTGCTAAAACGACTTTACGAGAGTACAACTGCCATCGAACCAACGTCACAGCTAGCATCTGACCTTCATCGTAGCCGACATCGCAGCACCGATCTTTCCCGCAGTTGATCGTATTGTTGTAGAAGCCTTCATCTTACAGTACGTTGTTAAGTAACTTCCATCAGCAGTCTGAACTACCTCAACACCCCGCCGTTGCGCGGGGTGTTGATTTTTATCGGCGAGGTGCAAGGAGAACGGTATGACGGTTGTATTGGCCGCAACCCATCATGATCCGGATGGACGGCTCTATCCGCAGATGGTACGAGTCTTTCCGACGTTGCAGCAGTATTTCGACGGTATCGCGATTTTGTTGACGCCAACGAGTGCTACCGAGACCCAGGCATGGTTGGCCCGATCCGAGGTGGCACTGCATGTTGCACCATCGGATGCGCCGATTGGCCATCGCCATCTTGGTCGGTGGCGGCGGGGGGCAGTGCAGACGGCGTTAACGACCTTTGCCAACGCAGAGTGGCTCCTTTTCTGCGATCTTGATCGTGTCTTGCATTGGGCCGAGTACTGGCCGGATGAGTTGGCAGTGACGTTAGCTGCGCTACCGGAGGCTGATCTGACAGTACTGGGACGGACAGCGCGTGCGTTCTATAGTCATCCGCGGGCACAGGTGCTACCGGAGACGATTGTGAATGAGGTCTTTGCCCGCATGACGGGTTTGACGTGGGATGTAATGGCGGCGGCACGCGGTTTGTCACGGCGGGCAGCCGATCTGATCGTTACGGCCAGCCGCGATGATAGTATTGGCGCCGATTGCACGTGGTTGCTGTTAGCGCAGCGAGCCGGTTTGCAGCTTGCGTATCGGGAAACGGAGGGCTTAGAATTCGAGACCCTCGATCGGTATCAAGATGAAGTCACCACCTTGGGAGGGCCACAAGCGTGGCTAGATCGCTTTGATGCCAACCTCAATAACTGGTTGCTACGCCTTGAACTTACCTACACAGTGGTAGAGTCATGTCGGCAGCAGATGAACGAATAAGTTGGGGAAGGAAAGCGAACAGGAAGGAACAAGTTAGCCGCTTGTCCCTTCCTGTTTGTGCTTGTAGGTGGTATACCGAATCGGAGACAACGCTAGCGATACGGTCGAATCGCGCCGACAAAACGGCTCGTCCAATACGCACCCCAAATACTTGAGATTTGGACACCGTAGGCAGGCGTCATCGCATGCACCATTTGACCACCGCCGATATAGATCGCGACGTGGGTAATCCCACGGCCACCACCGGTATTGGCGAAGAACATCAGGTCACCGGGAGCCAGATTATTTAGATTACCAATCACAGCACCGTATCGAGAGTTGAACTGGGAGGCAGCGGTACGCGGTAGGTTAACGCCAAACTGGCGATAGACGTACCACGTGAGGCCACTACAATCGAAACCGGTACGTGGACTAGCACCGCCCCAGACATAGCGATACCCGACAAACTGCACTGCGTAGCTGGCAACATCACCGCTGGCCGGAATATTCACCGGACCGCTATTAGCCAGGCGAGCACGGTTGGGAAGGGGGGGGATATCGTTTGTATAGGGCACGCGGCGAGCGGCCATCGGTGTCACGCTCAACAACTCCGAATAGATCCATGCTCGCGTCCCGTTGCTTAGCTCAACGCGGTACCAATCGTTGTGGCGAGCCAGCAGCTTCAATTCAGCGCCGGCATTGATCGAGCCAATCCGTTCGTATGCAGAACCGGGACCTTTGCGGAGATTAACCGAGTTTTCGAGTACAGACCCGACAAGCGGTGGGTTAGGATCGGGGATCGATGACGCGACCGGCACTCGTTCGATCACACCGGGAGCGATGTTGAGAAACTCAGAGGTTACCCATCCGTAGATACCACCGGTCTCGATAAGGAACCAGCCGTTATACTGTTCGACCAGGTTCAACTCTTCACCGGCGGTCAACCGTTTCATACTGACATAATTCGTGCCGGGGCCATCACGCAGATTAAGGCCGTCTTCACGCACGATTGCCACCTTGGGTGGGGGTGGAGGGGGAATAGTGGATTCGTCTACCGGTTTGAGGTTGTAGAAGATCGCTTCCGGCAAATCGACCAGCTCGGCGGCGATCCAGCGCAAAGTAGGATCGTCGGTAGTGCGGAACTGAAGCCACTCGTTATGCCGACCAACAACTTCAATGGTGGTACCACCATTCAGCCGGGCGATGTCGTCGTAGGCAAGACCGGGGCCATTACGTACTTTGGCTACGTCGGCGGTAACGGTGGCCGGCACAATGAGCGGAGCATTGATTTCACTGCGCGAGAGGATCGTGAGTGGTACCGGTAACGACTCATCGGTAGCGAGGGGTAGATCGCCGACTACCGCACCGGTGCGTGTTTGGTCGAGGTTAATCGGGCCGAGCATGATGAGCGGAACGTCTCCGTCGGGTGCCACAGGTGCAGCAGTGGGTTGGACGGGGATCGGCTTCACCGGGCGTAGTGGCAATTGCCCTAACAGGAGAGCGACCGGTAGAAAGAAGGTAATTACCGCATGGAAAAGATAGCGGGAAGGAAGTCGGTTCAGTTGTTGTTGGATATCTAAGGAGGTACGAACAAAGGCGACGATTGTAGCAAACGGTCGCGAGCGTTGTCGGTGTCTACTCCGATGATGAACAGCGCGTTGACGTAAGCGTTGTAGTTCAAGGGGTAGTAGATCACCAGATCGATCGTGTTGCAGCTCAATCATGGAGCGTCTTTCCTCTTTCTGTCTGCCAACCGGGTCAGCCTAGATTGCATCGCCAAGCGATTAACACGGTCATGGTGAAGCTGAGGTTGGCAGGCTTGGAAGCGAAGCAGACGTTGGGGAGACAATATCAGCGTGCTATCAGTCGTGCTTCAGCTTCTTGCCGGCGTTCACACTGTGTTTGAATCAAATCGTTAGTCACAGCGTCTCGTCGCAAAAGTAGAAAAATAGTAATACAAGTTGCGCCGTTTGTCAATCTTCAACCGATACATGAGGCGATTCATGCGTTGGAATGCGCCACGAGAAGACCTTGCCACCTTCGTTGAACCGATCCTATGTTAAGTGTTTTGAAATGAATATGAGCGTATACCGTCATCTGAGCGACAGCATATCGCATTGCGGCATATTGCGTGTCGAAGCGACCGTATGCAGATTGCTGAGCAACATCTGATAACCGTTATCAGGATGCACGCCAAAATAACAGCATCCGCCAATAGAGTAAGGCAGCAGTCACCCGTTCGGACAGAGTCGGAGCAGTGCCACTATCAAGTGCGGCGACGGCGAAGCCCATTGTTTGTGCCTGGCGAACGAACATCAGGCGATGACTAAACGGCGCAGCAATCATTAGTCGGCGCAAACCGGCAGTGTGCGCGGTCGATAGCAACTGATCGGTGTCGTCCAGTATCCGCAACCGATCATGTGACACACCACGGCGGCTCAGCTCAATGACCAACGCTTCGGTGTTGGGACCGGCCAGATACGCGACTGGTATCGCACCAGTATTGAGAAGATCGGCAAGCTGGGTACTCACTTCGACGGTAGGTGACTCTGTAGCGACAACCAGTACGGCATCGGCGCTGAGCGGGAAGGGTTCGGCAAGTGGCCGATCCACTACCCACAGCGTAATTGCAGCGATAATGACGATACCACCGAGGAGCCAACGGAAGGCAGAGCGAAGCGATTGGAGCCAGAAGTTGTGTGTCTTCATACTTGTTCGGCTGCGTCGACTAAGCTAGCAATGAGATTCTGCACCGATTGGATTGTAAACGGTTTGGCGAGTATCGCGTTGACACCGTACCGCTGCATATCAGCCGGATCAACCTGTTCGCTCCAGCCGGTCACCAGAACGATCCGAACCGTTGTATCGATCTGTCGCACCTGTGAGGCCAATTCCCAGCCTGACATACCGGGCATGCCGAGATCGGTACAGATAATCGCGTACCGACCGGGCCGATACTGGGCAAGCGCTTCTTCGCCCGAAGTAGCTTCGACGACCCGATGACCTTGGCGCTCGAGAATGCGGGTCAGTACTTGCCGCACCGCCGTTTCATCATCAACCACTAAAATATGCAGCGGCATCATAGGTGACGGTTGTGATGATGAGGTGGGTAGTTCTGGTGGTTGTCCTACCGGCAACCAAATCTGGAACATCGTACCTTTACCGGGTTCGCTTTCGAGCGTAATCCGTCCACCATGCTGTTGCACGATACCACGGACAATCGCCAGTCCCATTCCGGTACCGTGCACACCCTTGGTCGAAAAGAAGGGTGCAAAGATCCGTTCGTGGAGGGCGGGATCGATCCCGACACCATTATCTTGGATTATCAACAGCACACCGGCTGCGCCGAACACCTCAGGAGGTGCAGGAGTAGTACGGATCGTTATCGTCCCACCATTCGGTAGTGCATCGATAGCATTTAACACGAGATTAATGATCAATTCGCGTAATGCAGGAGCGTCACCGGTAATTATTGGCAACGCTTTCAGGTCGGTACGCACCTCGATCACAATCCCACGACTCTGTACTTCGTCGCGCCAACGGGGGCGAGTCAGCGCCAGACTCTCTTCGACCACTTGGTTAAGATCAACGGCACCCTGCGGAGTCGATTGGCTGGTTTGAGCAAATCCTTGCAGACGTTTAATTGTAGCTGCGCCATCGATCGCTGCTAACTCAATTGCCCATAACCCCTCTTGCAATCGTGGATCGTGGTACTCGTTGAGCAATAACTGAACGTGACCAAGAATGCTCGCCAGTAAGTTATTGAAATCATGTGCTACACCACTAGATAACTCACCAAGCGCCCGTAATCGGTCACGTTCGATCAACTGTTCACGGGCGCGCTGGAGTTCGGCGTCGTGTTGAAGGTTAGCGATGGTGACACCGATCAGATGAGCCATTGCCGTCACCAAGTCGAGGTCACTTTGAGCAAACACCCCGCGAACATCGCTTTCGATGGTGATGACGCCGAATACACGCTCGTCAACCAAAATCGGGACGATCATTTCAGCCGCAGTAGCCGGCAGAAAGGGATGGCAGACATAGCGTTCGTCGCGGAGGACATCGTTGACGATTGCCGGTTGGGCATGGCGAATGACCCAACCGCTGATACCGACATCACACGGCAAGGGGGGAAAGACCTGTTCACTCGATTGGCAGTGCATCAGGCAACCATGGGCAGCACGCACGACGAGCTGATCATGCTCAATGCCACTAATGAGTACTTGATAGTACCCGAAGGTACGGTGAAGCAATTGGGTAGCTTCATCGAGCAATTGATCGATATCACGTATGGCGCCGATACGGACGGTGAACTGTTGCAGAACCTGAAATTGGCTGGCCCGTTCTTGTGCCTCACGGAGAAGACGAACGTTATTGATGACGACGGCAACCTGTTCGCCAAACATCTGTGCCGTACCGACATCTTCGGCAGTGAAGGCATTGGGTGTCCATTTATCAATCGTTAAAAAGCCAATTGTGGTCTGATCAACCCGCAGTGGCACACCGATCCAGGAACGGATGATCTCGCTATCGGGTACCTTCTGCCAACCGGGTAATTGCTGTACGTCAGAATAATACCGTGCCGTACCGAGTTGACGCAGCTCATAAATCGTTGAACCCGGTCCGGCGAAGAGCGTTACTTGATCGACCGGAGTACGCAGACCACGCTGGGCAATGAGTCGGACATACTCATCGTCATGCACAACGAAGACACAAGCCGAGTCGAACGGGATAAATCGTTGCAATTCGGCCAGGATCTGATCAAGCACGCTGGCCTGATCGATGCGTGCGTTGGTCAGTGCCACGAGACGGTGCAGCGCTTCGGCGCGAGCATGTGCGCGCTGCTCGAAAGCGCGCTGGCGGGCACGCATCAATTGATTGGCCGCAAAAGTAAGCAGGTTAGTATCCTCTTTGCTCCAATAGCGACCCGGTTGGTTGACTACTAACCATGCCGGTAATCCATCGAAACGTAGATCGGTGATCAGCGCGCCTTCATTGCGCCAGCAGTTTAGGTCATCGTAGTGAACGTTGTGACCGGCGTGATCAAGAAGGTTCCCATCATACGTGGTGCTAATAAGGAGAGGTTCGACTCCAAGGACGACGGCTAATTCGGCCAAGATCAACGTTTCGGCTTGGGTCGATTCGGTGCTATGGGCCAATATTCGTTCGCGTGCCGTGGCGTAACGCAGGATCTGGACCTTTGTAGCGTTATCGATAGCGATGGCAGCCTGATCGGCGAAAATAGAAATCGTTTCGATAACTTCTTGGCTAAACGGTGTGACGACACTGTAGCGAGATAGGCTAAGCGCACCGACGCACTGCTCGCGAACGATCAGGGGGATAGAGAGAATGATAGCCGGATGGCGTTCGAGTTTGGGTACGTAGCGAGGATCATGAAGTGGGTCGGTAATTTGGAGGATTTGACGATAGGCAACTGACCAACCGGCAATGCCTTCACCGACCCGCAAACGAAAGATACGTTCATGCTCAGAACGGTCTTCAAGCCCAAGAATAGCAGCGCTTGTCAACCACTCGCCTTGCTCATCGAGCAGCCAGATAGTCACAACATCGGCTCCGCTTAGATCACGGGTGGCGACTAATACACGCTGTAACACATCCGGCAGTTCGAGCCATGAAAGAACTGCCTTACTGAGTGCAAGAATAGTGGCGATCGGTGAGGTGACGGCAGATTGGTCAGATGGTAAGTCTTGGTTCGTCATGACTTTATTATACACTCCCGGTGTTACCAATAGCATATACTGGTGGATACTTTTGGAAATACTGCAAATTTTTTGCGAATCGCGCAACTTTTGCCCTCTTTCTACGGTTTACTACATGCAACGGCAATTGAATAGTCAATTTGAGCACAGAGGAGGGCACGATGCGTAGCTTCAAAGGGACGATGAATCGGGTCGAGTTGATCGGACGATTGGGGGCCGATCCTGAACTAAAACATGTAGGAAATGGTGTAACGGTCTGTCGGTTTAATCTGGCGACCAACCGTCCGGGTGGCAACGATGAGCAGGGACATCGGACCAGTGAAACTGAGTGGACGACGGTGGAGGCATGGGAGCGTTTGGCAGAAGTGTGCGGTAATTATCTGCAAAAGGGGCGGCGGGTGATGGTGATGGGCAGTTTGCGCACCGACAAATGGCAAGATAGTGAGAGTGGGCAAACGCGATGGCGGACGTATGTACGGGCCGATGAGGTGATTTTCCTTGACGGTGGAGCTGGCCGGCAAGAAGAGGGAGATGAGGAGTAGGGGAGCGTACAGAGGTTAACGCAGTTAACGCAAAGGCGCAAAGGGCGCAGAGGCGCGGAGAGGTTAACGCAGTTAACGCAAAGAACGTTAACGCAAAGGCGCAAAGGGCGCAGAGGCGCGGAGAGGTTAACGCAGTTAACGCAAAGGACGTTAACGCAAAGGCGCAAAGGGCGCAGAGAGTAGATGAGGTAGTTACTCCGTATTCTTCGCGCCTGTGCGTGACGGTGTGGGTGACGACGGCAGCTGGGTTGCCACGCCGACCATCTTCGCGCCCGTGCGTGACGGTGTGGGTGACGACGGCAGCTGGGTTGCCACCCCGACCATCTCCGCGCCTGTGCGTGACGGTGTGGGTGACGACGGCAGCTGGGTTGCCACCCCGACCATCTCCGCGCCTGTGCATTACGGTGTGGGTGACGACGGCAGCTGGGTTGCCACCCCGACCATCTCCGCGCCTGTGCATTGCGGTGTGAGTTACTCTTCAGCGAAGAGAGGAGTAGAGAGATAGCGTTCACCGTTGGAGGGCACGATAAAAACGATCAATTTGCCGGCGTTTTCAGGACGACGAGCAACGCGGAGGGCGGCGGTAGCGGCAGCACCACTTGAGATGCCGACCATCAATCCCTCTTCACGGGCGAGGCGGCGAGCCATCGCAAAGGCATCTTCGTTGCTGACTTGCTGGATCTCATCAAGAATGGAGGTATTCAACACATCGGGAATAAAGCCGGCGCCGATGCCCTGAATCTTGTGGGGGCCGGGCTTACCGCCTGATAACACCGGTGAAGCTTCCGGTTCGACGGCAACAATACGCAGGCTAGGCCGGCGCGGTTTGAGTACTTCACCAATGCCGGTGAGGGTACCGCCGGTACCGACACCACCGACGACAATATCAACCTGACCATCAGTATCGCGCCAAATCTCTTCAGCGGTAGTAGCGCGGTGAATAGCCGGGTTAGCAGGGTTCTTAAACTGCTGAGGCATAAAACTATTCGGAATCTCGGCCAGTAGCTCTTCGGCACGGGCAATGGCGCCGCGCATTCCTTCACTACCCGGTGTCAGTACCAATTCAGCACCGAAACCGCGCAGAAGTTTACGCCGCTCGATGCTCATTGTTTCAGGCATTGTCAGGATGAGACGATACCCGCGGGCGGCGGCTACTAGCGCCAAGCCGATACCGGTATTGCCACTGGTTGGCTCGATAATCACCGTCTCACCGGGACGGATCAGACCTTCACGCTCGGCGGCGTCGATCATCGCCAAACCTATCCGATCTTTCACCGAACCGGCTGGATTGAAAAATTCGAGTTTGGCAACAACAGTAGCATGGGTGTCGTTAACGCGGTTGAGACGGACGAGCGGTGTATTACCGATCAGTTCGGTGATCGAATTGTAGATGCGGGCCACGGTAGGCTCCTTTGTACTAAGCAGATCCTTATTTATCGTATTGTAATTGGATCGGTGTGAAATGTCAATTTGTTGCTTGACAAAGTTAAGATTAACTATAGCTGTGACCGACGAAAATCATGCTATACTGAACTGACGCGAAGGAACGCAAGTAACGGAGGGCAAAGTATGCGCGGTCGCGCAATACGTCCGGTTGATCGAGCCGGTGGTGGCGAAGAAGCAGTTCGGCTGACACGGTGTGCCGGAACGTGGTTAGCCGATCCACCCGATGACGCCGAGCAAGCGCGGATTGCGGCTGCGGTGCGGGCTGTGAGTGAGCAGCGCACCTTAGCACTCGAATTGCATCGTGATCAAGCAGCACTCGATGCATATTGTATCGAATTGTTTCGCGACCCAATGTTTGATCCATTGCATATTGGCCCAGAGGTGATCCGGCGGATCATTGACAAGCTCGGTGAACCACCGGTGGACGATGAGGCGAACACGACTGCTTTTTCAGAGTATTTGCAACGTGCAGTGCTGTTGTTTGCGCTGCCCAACCCACGCCGATTGCTAGCGGCGCAACTGCGTCGTTACCTACCACGTTTTACCGAGGTCGGCGATTGGAAGGCAGCGGTGGCAATTGATTACAGCGCGTTCCGCACCTCGCTCGGCAACGAAGTGACGCCGTTTTTGGTCCAGATGACGCTGGCCGGGTTGGCTGATTACTACGATGAATTACCGGAGGCGTAGGCGGCTGGTTGGTAACGGCTAACGCATATATTTTCTTGGCACAACAACGCCGAAAACCCTGGGCGAACGGGCAAGACGGACCAGTACCTCGTACCACGTTGTGTGGCGGCTGTGGAAGAGTGCCAACAGCGGCGAGACCGCTGCTCGCTGGGCCTGCCCGATATGACCAAATGCCACGCACACCGGCTGCGGCGGAGACCGCTGCTCGCTGGGCCTGTCCGATATGACCAAACGCCACGCACACCGGCTGCGGCGGAGACCGCTGCTCGCAGCCGCTATCCGACCGGGCTGAACGCTGTTGAGCCAGTAGCATTGAGGTGGAACGTTGGTTTCCTTCCTTGAAGACCCTGCCCCGCGAATAGTGCTGGTGCCGGAGCGATACCGCTCTCGGTGTGCGAATGGATACATGATTGCGACGTGAATGCGACGAAGAATCCAGAGCATCGCACTCCTATATGAGAAGCATGCGAATGATGTTTACGGAGATCGGTTCTGCGGCGGAACGGTGATTACCGGTCTCCGCGTATTCGGCTGTTGAAGCAGGTATCAAAACGATTTGGGTATAGTTTGCGCAACAGTTGCAACAATCGCAAAGTATGGTATAATGCACGAGCGTCAGGCCCCCATCGTCTAGTGGCCTAGGACATCACCCTTTCAAGGTGGAGATCGCGGGTTCGAATCCCGCTGGGGGCACCAGCACAAGCGCGCCACCACGTGGTGGCGCGCTTCGTATTTCTCCGATTAGCTTGGCTGACGTTCGGTCGATGCCCACGCTGGCGGGCGTTTTTCGACGAACGCAGTTACCCCTTCTTGCGCGCACGGTTCCATCATATTGCAGGCCATTGTTTGCCCGGCCAGTTGGTACGCCTCAGCCATTGGCAGCTCAATTTGGCGATAGAAGAGCGATTTGCCAATCGCAATCGACTCGGCGGGTTTGGTCAAGATAGCACTGACTAGTTGCTCGATCGCGGCGTCGAGTTGGTCGGGTGGTGCAACCCGGTTGACCAAGCCGAGGCGGTGAGCGGCTTCGGCATCGATAAACTCGCCGGTAACCAGCATCTCGAAGGCTGCTTTGCGACCGATATTGCGCGATAGCGCCACCGATGGCGTCGAGCAGAACAGACCAACATTAATTCCCGATACCGCAAACTTAGCCTCACTCGAAGCGACAGCGAGATCGCACATCGCCACCAACTGGCAGCCAGCGGCAGTCGCAATTCCGTGGACGCGGGCGATAACCGGTTGCGGCATGCGCTGAATCGTCAGCATCATGTGAGAGCAGCGGGCGAAGAGGTCTTCGTAATAGTGCTGGTCGGGATGGGCCAGCATCTGTTTCAGATCGTGTCCGGCGCAAAACGCTTTACCGGCGCCGGCCAGTACGACAACGCGGATCTGCGGATTGGCGGCAATCGCGTCGAGTTGGGCTTGCAGCGCAGCTAACATCTCTTCGGATAAGGCGTTGAATTGGCGTGGTCGGTTGAGTGTGATCCGAGCAACGCCACGACCATCGGTTTCGCACAAGACATAAGGTTCGACCGCTATTTCACCGGCCCGCATAGCAACCTCCTCATTTAGTGATCGGCAATGTGGGATCGTCACGAGTATTGTACACGATAAGGGCAAATGGATCGACGGGTGTGAGGTTGGCTACTCCTCTCACAACCAATCTTTTCCAAAATCCCAACTCACGTTCGGTTATACCGAATTTGGTTATCGACAATGGTGGCATCCCTCTCTATAATCGGAATTACCGCGGCGAGGAAACTAAATAATATCAAAACGCGGCAATGGCGCTAGGGATTCGTGTACAAGGAGGTGATGTGATGACGGTATCCGAAGTAACGACGGAGACCACCATAGCCAGTGTGCGTCCAATGAACGGGCGGGAGTATCTCGAAAGCCTGCGCGATGATCGGGTCGTCTATTTTCAAGGGGAACGGGTCAAGGATATCACGACTCACCCAGCCTTCCGCAATTCGGCGCGCATGGTAGCACGATGGTACGACCGGCTCCATGAACTGCATCAGGAGGATGTAACACGCGGTGGTCCCGATCAGTGGAAGTGGACAATGCCGACCGATACCGGCAGTGGTGGCTGGACCCATCCCTTCTTTGTCGGGTCGCGGACGGTCGAGGATCTGGTACGGGCACGGGATACTATTGCCGAGTTGCAGCGCGCGGTCTACGGCTGGATGGGGCGTGCGCCTGACTACAAAGCAGCATTTACCGGCACACTAGGAGCGAATGCCGAGTTCTACGCACCCTATCAAGAGAATGCGCGGCGCTGGTATCGGAAGACGCAGGAGGAGTTGATTTACTGGAATCATGCGATTGTGAATCCGCCCATCGACCGCAATCGACCACCGGACGAAGTTGCCGACGTGTACATGCATGTCGAACGGGAGACGGATGCCGGGCTGATCGTATCGGGGGCGAAGGTAGTAGCGACCGGTAGTGCCTTAACCCATGTGAACTTTATCGCTCACTATGGTCCACTGCCGATCAAAGAGAAGCGATTTGCACTTATTTTTGCGGTACCGATGAACGCGCCCGGCGTCAAGTTGATTGCACGCACCTCGTATGAATACAACGCGGCAATCGTCGGTAGCCCTTTCGATTACCCGTTATCGAGCCGGCTGGATGAGAACGACTCGATTTTGGTCTTCGACCGCGTCCTGATCCCGTGGGAAAACATCTTTGTGTACGGTGACGTTGAGAGGGTCAACACCTTCTTCCCGCTCTCCGGCTTCGGCCATCGCTTCCCGTTGCATGGTGGTGCGCGCTTTGCCGTTAAGCTCGATTTCATTACCGGGCTTATGCTCAAAGCGGTTGAGTCTACCGGTGTCGCTGAATTTCGCGGTGTGCAGGCACGGCTTGGCGAGATTGTCACCTATCGCAACCTTTTCTGGCAATTGACCGAGGCAATGGTGCGTAATCCGATGCCGTGGGTAGATGGGTACCTCTTACCCAACCTCGAAGCCGCCTTCGCCTACCGAGTATTTGCCCCGGATGCCTACGTCAAGATCAAAGACCTGATCGAGAAAGACGTCGCGAGCGCGCTGATCTATCTGCCATCACATGCAGCCGATCTGAAGAACCCTGAAGTGCGCGCCTACCTCGACCGTTTCGTGCGCGGTTCAAACGGTTATAGCGCATTCGACCGAATCAAGCTCATGAAACTGCTCTGGGATGCCATCGGTACCGAGTTTGGTGGTCGGCATGAATTGTACGAGCGCAACTATGCCGGCAACCATGAAAACATTCGCATCGAGACGTTAGGTGCGGCGATGGCGATGGGGGTGACGGCAAACCTGAAGGCATTTGCCGAACGTTGCATGGCTGAATACGACCTCGACGGCTGGACGGTGGACGATCTGATCAATCCAACCGATGTCAATGTGGTGATGAAGTAATAGGTGACCCAAAGGAGGGCTTCCATGAGCGAACCGATCTTTGATACTCATCAATTGGCGCACGTTGAGATTCTCACGCCCAAACCCGATCAGACACTATGGTTCTTCCGCGATCTGCTGGGCATGGAGTTGACGAAGCAGGAGGGGCAATCGGTCTACATGCGTGCTTACGAGGACTGGTACCATCATACCCTCAAAATTACCGAAGCCAAAGAGCCGGGCTTGGGTCACGTAGCGTGGCGCACCAGCTCACCACAGGCGCTAGAACGTCGGGTCAAGGCGATTGAGGCATCGGGTTTTGGCAAGGGCTGGATCGACGGCGATCTCGGGCACGGGGCGGCCTATCAGTTTACTACGCCTGATGGACACCCCATGGAGATTCTGTGGGAGGTTGAATACTTCCAACCGACTGAAGATCAGAAGACTCCACTCCTCAACCGGCCACAAAAGCGACCGTTGCGCGGGGTTCCGGTACGTCGTCTCGACCACGTGAACCTGCTAGCGTCGGATGTAACGGTCAACAAAAACTTTTTAATGGAGCAGTTAGGCTTCCGATTACGCGAGCATATCGTGCTCAACAATGGGACTGAAGCCGGTTGCTGGCTGAGTGTCTCGCCGCTGGTACATGAAGTGGCGCTGATGCGTGACGGGAAAGGTGCACGTGGCCGCTTGCACCATGTCTGCTACTGGTACGGCTATCCGCAGAACCTCAACGATCTGGCCGACGTCTTCCGCGAGCAGGGCATCTTTATTGAAGCCGGTCCCGGCAAGCATGGCATTAGCCAAGCGATGTTTATGTACGTCTATGAGCCGGGAGGCAATCGCGTCGAATTGTTCGGTGATCCGGGCTACCTGATCTTCGATCCGGCTTGGAAACCGATTGTCTGGACGGAAGAAACTCTGGCAGCAGGGATCGTTTGGTTTGGGGGCAATTTGCCCGGTGAATTCTTCCTCTACGGCACACCGATAGTACACGAGCAGGAGCCGGTCGAAGCAACAGCGTAAGGTAGAGGAGCGTGCCCTCTTCCGGTCGGATTCGGCCGAGAAGAGGGCGAACGCGGTATTATCCCGGTGAAAGGAACGAGCTATGTTGCAGACCCTGCAAAAAGCAGCACGAGCACTCACGCTTTTTACGCCGCAGCACCCAGAGTGGAGCGTTGGTGAGATGGCAAAAGCATTGGAGTTGCCAAAATCGAGCGTCTCGGAGCTGCTCAGTAGTTTGGCCGAGCAGGGTTTGCTCCGTCGGATTGGTGTAGGGCGTTATCGGTTAGGCTGGCGGCTACTCGAACTTGGTCAAACCTTACTCAAGACAACCGAGTTCCGCGATGAAGCACGAGCCGTTATGCAGGAGATGGTTGCAGTATGGGGCGAAACCATGCATTTGGCCGTGTTAGAAGCCGGAACAGTCGTCTATCTGGAGAAGTTGCGCGGCCAGCAAGGGTTGCAGGTGGAATTATCGGGGATTGGTGTGCGCCTACCGGCGCACTGTTCAGGGGTAGGGAAAGTCTTGCTCGCTCACCAGCCGTGGGATGCGGTATTGCGTGTGGTCGGCAATGATCAACTGTATCCCTTTACGCCCAACACCATCACCTCACTCGACGCACTGGCCGAAGAGCTGGCACAGGTGCGGCAATGCGGCTACGCCTACGATCTCGAAGAGGTCTCAATCGGCCTCTGTTGCGTAGCAGCACCGATCCGTGACTATGAGGGACAGGTTATTGCCGCCATTAGCTTTTCGGCGCCGACCCATCGCTTTCGCCTCCACCGCGATCAGTACACGCGAGCAATTATCGAAGGCGCACAGCGCATTTCAGAGCGGCTAGGCTATTATGGAGGAACATCTGCATGCAAGCCGACAAAGTCAAAGTCGCCATCCTCGGTTCCGGTAATATAGGTACCGATCTGATGTACAAACTGTTGCGACAGCCGGGACCGATGGAGCTGGCGCTGGTAGCCGGGATCGATCCTGCGTCGGAGGGGTTAGCACGAGCCCGGCAGTTGGGCATTCCGACCAGTGCCGGCGGTATTGAGGCGATTCTGGCCGATCCCGAGATTCGGATCGTATTTGACGCGACCAGTGCAAAGGCGCATGTGCGTCATGCGAGACTGTTACGGGAACACGGGCGTATCGCGATTGATCTGACTCCGGCGGCGCGCGGGCCGTATGTCGTGCCACCGGTGAATCTTGGGATGCATCTTGATGCGCCGAATGTCAACTTGATAACCTGTGGCGGTCAAGCAACCATCCCGCTGGTCTATGCGGTCAGCCGGGTGACGCCGGTGCGTTATGCGGAGATGGTGAGCACCGTGTCGAGCCGTTCGGCAGGACCGGGAACGCGCCAAAATATCGATGAGTTTACCTTTACCACGGCACGTGGCTTGGAGGTCATTGGTGGGGCACACCAAGCGAAAGCGATCATCATCCTGAATCCGGCTAACCCACCGATTCTGATGCGGAATACCATTTATGTATTACCGGAAGGGGAGTTTGACGAAACGGCCGTACAAGAATCAGTAGCGCAGATGGTCGCCGATGTCCAGCAGTACGTTCCCGGGTACCGGCTGAAGAATCGACCGGTAATAGAGCGACGGGCAACCCCATGGGGTGAGCGACCGGTGTTGATTATGCTGCTCGAAGTTGAGGGAGCAGGTGACTTCTTACCACGCTACGCCGGGAATCTCGACATCATGACATCAGCGGCGCGGCGAGTAGGGGAAGTATTTGCACTGCACATACTGAAGGAGGTGGTAGCATGAAGGCGCCGCGCTTGACCGATACAACCTTACGCGACGGTTCGCACCCGATGCGCCACCAGTTTACCCGCGAACAAGTAGCCAAGATTGTGCAGGCGCTCGACCGGGCCGGCGTACCGGTGATCGAGGTCAGTCATGGTGATGGGTTGGCCGGATCGTCACTGCAATATGGCTTTTCTCATACATCGGAATTTGATCTGATCGAAACTGCGCGTAGTCATGCCGAACGGGCCAAGATTGCCGCATTGATGCTGCCGGGGATTGGCACACGCCAAGAATTGAAAGAAGCGGTAGCGCGTGGTATTCAGGTGGTACGTATAGCTACTCAGTGTACAGAAGCGGATATTTCAGAACAGCATTTTGGTTTGGCGAAAGCGTTGGGTCTAGAAACGGTCGGCTTTCTCATGATGGCGCATATGCGTCCACCAGCAGCGTTAGTCGAGCAGGCGAAACTAATGGAATCGTATGGAGCCGACTGCGTCTACATCGTAGACTCGGCGGGAGCGATGTTACCGCACGACGCTGCGGCACGAGTTCGGGCGTTGAAAGAAGCGTTGTCGGTACAAGTTGGCTTTCATGCCCACAATAATCTCGGGTTAGGCATCGGGAATACCCTCGCAGCACTCGAAGCCGGCGCCGATCAGATTGATGGCTGTTTGCGCGGATTAGGAGCTGGTGCCGGTAATGCTGCAACCGAGCTGCTGGCAGCCGTGCTCGACCGGCTAGGACTAAATCCGGGGCTTGATGTCTTTGGGCTGATGGATGCTGCCGAATATATTGTAGCTCCGATCATGCCCTTTCAGCCCTTTCCTGATCGTGATGCGATCACCATCGGATATGCCGGAGTCTACTCAACCTTCCTCCTACACGCGAAGCGTGCAGGCGAGCAGTACGGTATCGATCCGCGGGAGATACTCGTCGAACTTGGCCGGCGGCAAGCAGTAGCCGGCCAAGAAGACTGGATTATCGACGTAGCGCTCGATCTGAGTCGCCGGCGGAGAGCAGGGACACGTAAGGAGGCGCGCGGATGAGTAATCAATCAGCGACAGTAGCGGTAAACATCATTGACCAGCGCCTGTTTCGCACTACAATGGGCTGCTTTGCCACCGGTGTGACCGTTATCACCACTACCCACGATGGTCATGTGCATGGAATGACTGCGAACGCCTTCCTATCGGTCTCGCTCGATCCGCCGCTGGTGTTGGTCTCCATCGGACGATCGGCGAAAATGCACAGCCTCCTTGCGCCGGGAGGTCGGTATGGGGTGAGCAAACTGAGTGAAGAGCAAGAGCATCTTAGCCGCCATTTTAGTGGAAAACCGATTACCGACCTTCAGCCACAATTCGTTTGGCACAACGAGACGCCGCTGATCGCTGACGCACTGGCCCACGTTGTTGCCCGCGTCGTTGATGCCCACCCGGCAGGCGATCACACCCTCTTCATAGGGCTGGTGGAGCATCTCGCGTATCGCGATGGGCGACCGTTGTTGTATTACCGTGGTCGGTATGGCCGGATGGCGGCACTCTAACCTTTATTTAGTGATTCTAAATATTTTACAATGTCGTCGTGACAGCTTACCGAACACCTTTTCGATAAGGATTACCGTCATGATGTTATTGCGGATTACCATGCTGGAAGGACGCAGCCCCGAACAGAAAGCGGCGCTGGCCCATGAACTATCGATAGCAGCCGCAGAAGTGTTTCACGTACCACTCGCTGAAGTACGGCTTGTCATCCACGAGGTACCACCCGCGCACTGGACTGTCGGTGGTCAGTCGATGGCCGAGTTGCGCCGCAATAAGGCAGCCGGGAGCGGACAGTAGCTGAGTCGCCTGAACAATATCGCAAGCGATAGGGAGAATGGCATGGAACTCGCGAGCACCGAACTCGCGTTAGCCAACGCAATTGCCGATGCACGATCGGCGCGGCGGTCGATTGCGAGCCGCAACCGTGATTGGGGTGTTGATCTCGCAGGGGCATACCGGATTCAGCGAACCCGCCTACCCGATCCAACGTGCATCGGTTACAAACTTGGCCTGATTAGTCCGGCAAAGCAACGCCAAATGGGGATCGATCGACCGATCTACGGTCGGATCGGACGGTCGATGATTCGGGAGCGTGTGGTGCCGTTAAACGAATACATTCAGCCGCGGCTCGAACCGGAATTGGCGGTGGTGTTAGATAGAGCGTTACCGGCGACGGCCGAGCCGGGAATGGCGGCACGTGCGATTGGCGGTATCTTTCTCGGTGTCGACATCCTCGATAGTGTATGGTCAGACTATCGATTTAGTGCTGTGGAGGTTATCGCCGATAATGCGTCGGGCGGTGGTTTTCTGCTCGGTGAACGGTTGCACGAACAGATGCCGGACGGCGAACTGCGACTATACCTCAACGGCGAACTGCGCACTGCCGGGCCGGTAGCGGCGTTGGGCAACCTCAATCAACAGCTCTGCTGGTTAGCGCAGGCAGTGGGCGGTTTGGCAGCCGGGCAGATCATCTTTCTCGGCTCACCGGCGCCGGCCATCCCGGCAATGCCCGGTGTGCTTGAAGTAACGATCGGTGAAGACATCTTACAGGCACAGTTGGTAGGAGAAGCCTGATGGATTACCCATTTTTTCAGGTGCAACACTACATCGACGGCCAGTTTGTTGATGGTGGACCGCGATTTGAGATTGTTTACCCAGCGACCAACCACGTCATTGGTTCGGCGCCGGAAGCCGGGATGGCTGAAGTTGATGCAGCGGTGCAGGCCGCGGCACGCGCCTTTCGGCAGTGGAGTCGTACCTCGGTCGCCGAGCGTCGGCTCATGTTAAAGCGGTTTGCGCAACTTATCCGCGAGCATGAAGCTGAACTAGCTGCGATTGAAACGTGGGATGTCGGGCGACCGATCAATGAAAATCGGGCCGGCTACATTCCACGGATTGCAGCGAACATCGAATTTTTCGCTGATTTTGCGGCGACGCATGGGAGCGAAGCCTATCCGATGGATAACGGCTATATCAACTACGTGCTACGTCAACCGGTCGGTGTGGCAGCGCTCATTGCACCGTGGAACATTCCGCTCTTGCAGGCCACGTGGAAGATGGGGCCGGCGCTCGCGTTCGGCAATACGGTAGTTCTGAAACCGGCCGAGTTAACCCCGATTGGAACATGGCGGTTGGCTCAACTAGCGCACGAAGCCGGTCTGCCACCGGGTGTGGTCAACGTGATCCACGGTTTTGGCCCCAACTCAGCCGGTGAATTCTTGACCAAACACCCTGATGTGAAGTTAATCTCGTTCACTGGTGAGACAACCACCGGCAAGATCATCATGACTGCTGCGGCTGCCACCCTCAAACGAGTCTCCTTTGAATTAGGTGGTAAAGGCGCAAACATCATCTTTGCCGACGCCGATCTCGAACGGGCGGTAGCGATCAGCTTACGTTCGTCCTTCTTCAATCAAGGTGAATTTTGTCTGGCCGGGCCACGGATCCTCGTTCAGCGACCAATCTACGAAACTTTTCTCGAACGGTTTCAAGCGGCGACGAAGCGGCTCAACGTTGGTGACCCGTTCAATCCGGCAACGCAGGTCGGCGCACTGATCGCCCGTGAGCATCTCGACCGTGTCAGCGGATACATCGAGGTGGCCCGCACAAGTGCAGCACGGATCGTCCTTGGCGGGGGTCGTCCGGAACTACCAGCACCGTTCGATCAAGGAAATTTTCTCCAGCCAACGATAATCGTCGATGTCAAGCCACAGGATCGGGTGTGTCAAGAAGAGATCTTTGGGCCGGTGGTAACGGTGGCACCGTTTGATGAGGAAGAAGAGGCCATTGCGATTGCCAACGGCGTGAGCTACGGCCTATCGGCAGTAGTTCAGACCCGCGATGTAGGACGGGCGGTGCGGCTTGGTGCTGCCCTGGAGGCCGGTACGATCTGGGTCAACGACTTCTTTGTGCGTGATCTGCGTGTACCGTTTGGCGGTATGAAAAACAGCGGCATCGGGCGAGAAGGCGGCCACTACAGCCTAGAGTTCTACACGGAGGCCAAGACGATATGCCTGAGCAATCAGTAGCGAGCAGCAGCGTCACGGAAGCAACAATTGCAACGTTAGCGCAGCGTCTCGACCGAGCGTGGGAAGAGCGTTTCACCATTGCCCCGCTGACCGAGAGCGAGGGAATAGAAGATGCTGCAACCGCGTATCGCATTCAAACGCACTGGACAACGTTGCGGTTGGCGCGGGGAGAGCGGATCATCGGGCGTAAAATTGGCCTCACCAGCAAAGCGGTGCAAGAGCAGATGGGGGTCAACGAACCGGATTACGGCACACTCTGGGCATCGCGCTACTTCCCGGCGGTCAACGGGCGCGCCGAGGCACCGGCAGCGATCTTTCTCCAACCGAGGGTTGAGGGGGAACTTGCGTTTCTTATCGGTGAAACACTCGATTGGCCCGAGATTACGCCACAACAGGTGATGGCGGCGACGGCAGCGCTGGCTGCTGCGATTGAGATTGTCGATAGCCGGATCGACCGTTGGCGGATCAAACTTGCCGACACCATCGCCGACAATGCCTCGTATGGCGGGATCACCCTTGGCCCGTGGAGCAAAGCCTTACGAGGGAGCGATCTGCGAACCATCGGTATGGTGATGAGTCACAACGGCAAACCGACAGTGTTCGGTGCCGGTGCAGCGGCACTCGGTCATCCGGCGGTGGCGGTTGCATGGCTGGCCAACAAACTGCGCAGCTTTGGCATCCCGTTACAAGCCGGTGATATTGTCATTTCAGGCGCGCTAGCGGCAACCATTCCGGCGCAGCAAGGTGATATTTTCGTATTGGAGATGCATGGTCAGCCGCCACTCAGCTTGCGGTTTACATAGGATCATGAGGTTAACGTATGCCAATG
The DNA here is from genome assembly GCF_056331925.1 of Chloroflexus sp. Classification (NCBI taxonomy): domain Bacteria; kingdom Bacillati; phylum Chloroflexota; class Chloroflexia; order Chloroflexales; family Chloroflexaceae; genus Chloroflexus; species Chloroflexus sp. Next base: position 179,973 of record NZ_JBWGQH010000002.1, on the reverse strand, counting down.
CTCGAAGTGTTTTACAGTGGCGATCATCCACCGACGCGCGAACAGAAGCGGGCTTTTGCTGCTGCGGCCAGTACGATTTTCCAGCGGGTGATCGGGACCTCGCCGGGGCGGTTACAACTGATGATACGGGTTCTCGAACGTGAAGATACGTTAGCTATCCTCGACGACAGAGAAGAGGAGGAGGAATAGGGACGACCGCGGGGGTTGCCCCAACGGGCGGATACGGTAGATACGGTAGGGGCACCCCCCGTCGGTGCCCTAACGGGGTTGCCCCAACGATCACGGCGGATTGCCCCAACGGGCCCCCATTGACACGTCATCCCATCGCGTACCCTTGCGATAAACGCCTCTTCGTGTGGAATGAGGGGGAATAGTGCGCGTCTGATCAAGCTGGCCGGAAAGATAATCGGATGCGGACATTTGGGGATTACCAAATTTTAGATATTGATTTCGTATATAGAACGACCTACAATTAGTGTTACTAACCTACTGCATAATTGCACGTCAATAATGCAACAGCGGCAGGTGTAATATTCAGGGAAGCAGGTGCTCGTGTGGTGGGAGACCGGGTGGAGTCATCAAAGTTATCATTACAGTTGGAGGTGATGGTTTAGTATAATATTTGATAAAAAACATAAACCCAGACGAATGAGTTGAATGTCATCCTATCCTGAGAGACGTGCTATGTTTTTGATGTGAAATAACAGCCTACGAGAACGATCCACTAACAGTGCGGATGAAGAACGTGTAGATAACTCGTTCATCCGGCTAGAAAGCGGTCCCCGACCGTCAAGTAAGAGTGCTGGTGACCGAAGGGTAGTTTGGACTTACAGGCAAATCTTCGAGGTCAGACTTTTTGCTTCGTTAGCATGTTCGGAGAAGTCATGTGTCAATAGCACAAGAACATCCCTCTCGAAAGTGGGATATCTTCATTTCTTATGCGTCTGAGGATAGAGAAGTGATTGTCATGCCCTTGGTGGAATCACTTTGCGCCAAGGATCCTACGGTTTGGTATGACATTTTTGAGCTAACTCCAAGGAAATTGCTACTCAGGTCAATAGACGAAGGCTTAAAAGAATCAAGATTTGGGATTGTGGTACTTTCGCCGAACTTTTTGCAAAAGAATGGCCGATACGCGAGTTGTCAGATTTATACCAACGTTCGGTTCAAGCAGGTGATCGCCCCTTTATAATCCCGATTTGGTATAACCTTTCCGCTTCGGATGTTACAAATTTTTCGCCATTGATGAGCGATATAGTATCTATTAGGTGGGAAGATGGGATCGAGCGTGTCGTAGAAACGATCTTGGCAATCGTCACACCTGAAAAGAAAGATAATTCCCTCCAGCTCCAAACCAAAGTGTATGGAAAGATATATCAGGCTCTTACTCATGAAGACTATTTTCAGCAAATAACGAACATCTATAGCGACTATCCACCGCAGAGCATAAGAACAGCTTTAACCTTAATGTTGTTCAATGAGCAGATAAACCCACGAATGCGAACACGAGCGCTATAGATGCTTGTTGAGTTAGGAATTGCTACTAATGATGATTTCAATATAGTGCTCCGCACAGAGAACACAGATTTACTTAAAGAGCTTATTGCGTTTTTTACAACAGCAAGAAAGATTATTCTATCAGAAGAGCAAGTAAAGCTGCTATTTTCAAACCCTCGGCTACCCAGGTCCAGTAATGGCTTGGGAGCCATGGTAAAAGCATGTATTGAACGGGGTGCAGGCTACACGACAAGTATCTTTCTGTCCGGAGCGAAATATCCATCGTGGGAAGTAAAATATGATTGTGTAAAAACAATAATTGACATTGATGACGAAGACTCGCTTCAAACTCTAGCGTCCTTCTCCACAATGAAATATTGGGTGGCAAGGAAGAGGATTATTACCTATATTCGTAGAAAAATTGAATTCGGGAATATCGCTGCATCAGACAAAGCTATTGCGCAGCACATACTCTCACAAATCATCTCGGACGGAAAAACTCCAGAACGAACACCGACGATGCGTCTCGCTCAAGAGACCTTGGCATCGTTACAAGGACAGGTTGTCGAGTCGAAGAAGGTAATTTCGGTGCTGTTTCTAGCTGCTGATCCTTCTGATGCAAGTCACATTCGTGTGGGAGAAGAGTTTCGTGAGATCCGCGAGAAGCTTCAATTAGCCAGGTATCGGGAGCAATTTGATCTGCATCTCAGAATATCGGTCCAACCTGAAGATATAAGTCAGACAATGTTAAATGTGAAGCCAGATATTATCCATTTTTCTGGACATGGTACGAAAACAGGCGAAATTTGTTTCGAGAATCGATCGGGTGTTATTCAACCGGTATCTCCTGAAGCAATTGCCGATCTGTTAAGTGTATTTTCTGTAAATTGTGTGATATTGAATGCCTGCTATTCAGCACGACAGATACAAGCCATTGCCAAAATTGCTCCCTATGTAATAGGGTTGAAGCAAGCAATTAGAGATAGCGCGGCGATTGCCTTTTCTATCAGATTCTATCAAGCATTGGGGGATGGCTTATCCATTGAGAAAGCTTACAAACTCGGGTGTAAATTAGACTTCAAGGGATTGAAGAACATCTAGTACCGGTCCTGCTGATCAAAGACGAAGATGTCAATGACTAACTACGGGGAGGTGGGCAACCATAGGGGGTCGCCTCAACGGGCGGATTACCCTAACGGGCGATTGCCCCAACATGTATCGGGGTAGGGGTAGGGGCACCTTCCGTGGGTACCCCAACAGGCAGTTACCCCGCGTGGGTGCCCCACCGATTGCCCCAACGACCGCGGCGGATATGGTAGGGGCACCCTCCAATGGGTGACCCAACAGGTATCGGGGTAGAGGCCCCCCCCGTGGGTGATCCCCGTGAGTACCCCAACAGGTATCGGGGTAGGGACACCCCTCGTGGGTACCCCAATTACCCCACAATCGCACGTTGTCCAACGCCACCGGGCCACGATGATGCCTAGGTACCAAAGATGTCGTGCCACACGTCGTAAACTGCATTTTTAGGGACCCCTAATTCCTGGGCAGTACGACGCACAGCAGTGCTGCTACTGACACCTTGTGCGACAAGTTCACGCAAATAGGCGGCGATAGCCTCTGGCGAAACCGTCTCAGCAGTGGCTCGGAGACGCCGGCGATTGCGCTTTCGTTCCCCAGACGGCACTGCCCCGGCGATTACGATTGTAAACTCGCCGCGGGGCGGGTGTTGGGTAAAGTGCTCGACCAGTTCAGCAGCCGTGCCGCGCACAATCGCCTCAAACCGTTTGGTGAGATCGTTGGCGACGGCTAATTGACGCGCACCCAAGGTGGCGGCGATGTCGTGGAGCGCCTCAAGCAAGCGGTGCGGCGTCTCGAAACAGATGATCGTCAACGTCATATCGGCGATCTCGCGCAACAATTCGCGCCGTTCACGCGGCTGGCGCGGCAAAAAACCAATGAAGGCAAACCGGTCGGTGGCCATACCCGAAGCGACGAGCGCCGCTACTGGCGCGCTCGGGCCGGGGATCGGGGTCACGGTATGCCCTGCTGCCAGACACACCTGGACTAGCTCGTGGCCCGGATCGGCAATGGCCGGCGTGCCGGCATCAGACACCAACGCCACGTCACCTGTCTGCAACACAGCCAGTATCTCATCGCGCCGGGCCAGTTTGTTGTGTTCGTGGTACGAAATGCACGGCGTCACGATCTGATAGTGATCGAGCAAGATGCGGGTATGGCGCGTATCTTCGGCGGCGATTAGCCGCACTTCGCGCAGCACCCGCAGCGCGCGCAAGGTAATGTCTTCGAGATTGCCGATCGGGGTGGCGACGAGATATAACGTGCCCATACTACGACCGTGGAACGCCAAGTTGTTCCCGCCAATACGCTAATACCTCGGCCACAATCTGCTCGATCCCAATCTCAGGCTGCCAGCCAGTGGCTGCGCGCAGTTTGCTGTTGTCGCCTTGTAAAATCGGCTCATCGACCGGACGTAGGCGGGCCGGATCGACTTGCACTGTCACCGGCACGCGCCCCATCGCGATCACCATATCGACAATATCGCCAATACGCACAGCTTGACCTGAACAGAGATTGTAAACCTCGCCGGGTGTGCTGTGTTCAAGCAACAACCACAATGCGCGTGCTACATCACGGGTATGGGTAAAATCGCGACGCGGTGACAGATTGCCGACATAGATCACCGGTGTCTGCTGACGGGCTTCGATCAACGCCATCTGACGGCAGAAGGTTTGGATCGAACAGCGGTCGCCTTGGCGCGGCCCGACATGGTTGAACGAGCGGGTAACGACAACGTGCAGGCCGTAGCTGGCGTGATACTGCAAACCACTCAGCTCGGCGGCAACTTTGCTCACGCCGTAGGGGCTGACCGGGCGGAGCGGGTGATCTTCGCGGATGGGCACATCTTCCGGGCGCACCGGCCCGTACTCGGCGCTGGTGCCGGCGATGTGGATGCGGGCATGCGGCACGTGGCGGCGGGCCGCTTCGAGCAGGTTGATCGTGCCTTCGACATTGGCCCGCATGGTCAAGATCGGTGCATCCCACGAGGCGCTGGGGTAACTTTGCGCGGCAAGGTGAAAGATGCGGTCGGGCCGGGCAACAGCGATCGCGCGGTCGACCGAAAAAGCATCCTCAATGTCGCCCTCGTGAATCGTGATCTTGCCCAGCAAATGCTCAATCGGGCGCAGATCGCTACGCCAGCGTTTGAATGCGTGAATGTCAAGGCCGGGTATGGTCAGTAGGTAATCGGCCAGAAAGCTGCCGACCGGGCCGGTAATGCCGGTAATGAAGACTCGCATACAACCTCTCCATTGTGCGTGCCGTCGCTATCATACCACGTTATGCCGCTACGCTCGGTGATGCCCGCCAATCTTGCCGTTGCAGCTATTTGACAATTTCGGTAAGATGGTACATTATGTAATTGAAACATGGTTTCATTAAGGAGGCAGATACTATGCGACATTTACAGCGAATCATCGGTATCCTATTGACAATATTGCTAATTGTCGCATGTGGTCAAACCCCGGCAGCCCAACCGACCGGAACACCGGGTAACGAAACAGCCGCCCTGCCGACCACTGCACCAACAACAGCACCAGCGCCGACCGAAGTACCAACTGCTCAACCGACCGTAGCGCCAACCACTCAGCCGACCGTAGTCTCCGAACCGCTTGCCGTCATGGCCAGCACGACCATCGTGGCCGACATAGTACGTCAGATCGGCGGTGAACGGGTGAAGGTGGAGACCATCGTACCGCCCGGCGCCGATGGTCACAACTATGAGCCAACACCACAAGATTTAGCTCGGGTTAGCACGGCCAAGATAATCTTTACCGTTGGCGCCGGATACGAAGAGTTTCTCGATCGGCTAATCGCCAGTTCGGGGACGAAGGCCGAAGTCATTAGCTTGTCCGAGAACCTCACCTTGCGCACGCTGCGCGAGGAAGAGGTTGGCAATGTTTTGCAGAGCCACGAGCACGGTGATGAGCACGGTGATGAGCACGGTGATAAGCACGGTGCTGGTGCAACCGATCCCCACACATGGACCGATCCGACCAACGTCAAGATTTGGGCCGATGTGATTGCCTCAAACCTGAGCCAGCTCGATCCGGCGAATGTATCATTCTACGCCGAGCGTTCCACCGCTTATCAGCGCCAGCTCGATGAACTCGACCGCTGGATCGCCGAGCAGTTTGCCACAATCCCTGCTGAACGACGTTTGATCGTGTCGGATCACATTATCTTCGGCTACATGGCCGATCGATACGGTTTGCAGCAGGTTGGTGCCATTATTCCCGGTGTCAGCACGAGCGCAACACCTTCGGCCCAAGAACTCGCTGCCTTACAAGATCTGATCACCGAACGGGGAATCAAGGCGATCTTCGTCGGTAATATAGCCAACACACAACTGGCCGAGCAGATCGCACGCGATACAGGAGCCAAGATCGTGACGGTTCTTACCGAAACTCTGACTGATGCCAACGGACCGGGGGCAACGTATATCGACTATATGCGCTTTAACGTGCAACAGATAGTTGATGCGCTACGCTAACAGCCCGGTTTCTCGGTTACAATACAGACAGTACAGCGGGCGATGCAATGCATCGCCCACCCTTCATTGTATAGGGCGGATGGAGTTATCAATGATGGTTGCAGCATCCCCCGCTTCGGTGCAAATTGCCGATTCGACAATTGCGCCGGCGCTTGACATTCGTCATCTCACCATTCGCTATCGCGAGATCGAAGCGATCAGTGATATTTCAGCCACGATTACTGTGGGCGAACACATCGCGATTGTTGGCCCAAATGGAGCAGGCAAAAGTACCCTCCTGAAGGCAATTGCCGGTCTGCAACCAATTGCTACCGGTGACATTCGCTGGTTCGGCAATACCCAAGCCGAACCGAACACCATCGCGTATGTTCCGCAACGACTGCAAGTAGACTGGCGCTTTCCGGTGACCGTCAGTGACGTGGTGTTGATGGGGCGGGTCGGCCGGATCGGTTTATTCCGCCGGCCATCGGCCCACGATCGTTTACTCGTTCAGCGGGCGCTCGAACGAGTAGGACTGGCCGCATTTGCCAACCGTCAAATCGGGCAGTTGTCGGGTGGGCAGCAGCAGCGGGTCTTCCTGGCACGAGCGTTGGCCCAAGAAGCTCGTTTGTTGTTGATGGACGAACCACTAGTTGGCTTGGATATTCCATCACAAGATGAGATATTCCGTGCATTGGCTTCACTACGGAGTGAACGAGTGACAGTCTTGACCGCATTGCACGATCTGCAACAGGCAAGCCGGTATTTCGACCGTGTGATGCTGCTCAACCGACGGCTCATTGCTTTTGCGCCGGCTCGTGAAGCGTTTACCGCGATGAATCTCGTCGCCACCTACGGCGGCCATCTCCATCTGACCAGCAGCGGTGATAGCATCTTGACTATCGCCGATAGTTGTTGTGATTCCTCACAAATGACACGCCATGATTGATCTTCTGACAGCTCCGTTGGTGTATTCATTCATGCAGCGCGGACTGATCGCAGCGCTGTTGGTCGGTATTGTCTGCTCCGTCGTCGGTGTGTATGTCGTACTCCGCGGGATGGCGTTTTTGGGCGATGCACTGGCCCACGCCATCTTACCTGGTATTGCCGTCGGCTACCTCGTTAACGGGGCCGACCGAGGGACGCTGTTTTGGTGGGCATTGGGAACGGCGCTGGTCAGCACACTTTCAATTGGCGCCATCAGCCGGGCTACCAAGATTCGCGAAGACACTGCCATTGGGATCGTCTTTGCCGCGATGCTCGCGCTGGGTGTCGCCCTCATTTCGACCGTGCGCAATTCGGCGGTTGATCTGTCGCACTTCCTGTTTGGCAATATTTTGGGGGTCAGCGAGAGCGATCTCTGGCGGATCGCCCTCTTTGGCATAGTGGTCATCACGGTGATTGTCCTCTTCTACAAAGAGCTGATGGTGATTACCTTTGACCCGATTCTTGCCGCGACCTTGCGCTTACCGGTACGATTCTTCGATGTGCTCTTGCTCACGTTACTGGCTATCGCGATTGTCGTTGCCATTCAAACGGTCGGCGTTGCGCTGACCATCGCCATTCTGGTGACACCACCGGCAACCGCAGCGTTCTTTACCCATCATATGCATACCATGATGATTGCAGCCACCGGCCTGGCAATGATCGCCGGTGTAGTAGGCCTCTATGCCTCATACTACTTTAGCATCGCCTCGGGGTCGGCGATTGTGCTGACCAGCACCCTCATCTTCGTGTTGGTATGGATCGGTTCGCGTCTGCGTCGGCGTAACGTCTGATCATGTAGTACAATTGTTGCAATCGGCACACGCGGTCGTCGTGTGGCGATGGTGTGATCAGACAATAGGTGTGATCATCGTTCCCCGACACAGCGTCGGGCCTGTTGCGACGAGTGGAACGTCAGCCCACGCACTGCGACGCGGTATGAACATCCGGCATTGGCTTGCAATCGTGGCCTTCCTGGTGGTGATCCCCGTTCCAACGGTCACTGCTCAGTCCACCACGGCATCGCTTTGGGCACTGAACCGCTGTGGCGCCGGCGATACCGTTCAGTATACGCTACTGGCGGCCGGTGCGATTGATCCAGCAGCACTTTCTCCCGGCGGGGTGGAAATTCCCAGCTACACCGAGGCATTTAGGCCGTTGCAGCCATTCCTGGCAGCAGCCGATCTAGGAATGGCAATACTCGCCGGTCCGCTCGCCGGTGGAACCGCACCGGTATTTGCGACAGCGTTGGCCGAACATAAGCTGTTACTGCTTGGGGCAGCGCATCCCCGCCTTCTTGACCTCGGCCCGTCCGGTGTTACCGCTACACTCCAGACGTTATCACGCCACGGTATCTATCAGCACGGTGCTGCCGATAATCGGGATGCACCACCGTTCTTGAAAGTTACCGTTCCCCATCCGAACGCACCACTGACCATTGGCTTTCTTAGTGCGACGTGGGGGTTAGATGGTAACGCCGATCCACGGGGTCAGCTCAACATCTTAGCCGACGTAGCCGGGGTATTGCCGAGCATTACCACGGCGATTGAACAGGCCCGCCGGCAAACCGAACTCGTTGTTGTCATGACAGCATGGGGACAGCCGAGCGATCCCGATCCCAACCAGGCACGGTTCAACGCAGCGCGTAACTTGATTGCCGCCGGGGCCGATGTAGTAATCGGAAGTATTCCGGGAACGACTGCTACCGTCAATTGGGTACAGGCCGGTGAGCGGGAGGGGTTGTTGATCGTTTCGCCGGGTGATTTGATTAGTAATGCAACCACACCGGCATTTCTTGCTTACATCGGTGTGGCACGTGATACCGATGGTGCCGTGCGCGTAACCGGCTTTCGCTATTTGCCGATCAACCCTGGCAACGGCAATCGTGGTCCTACCCCGTTGCCGGACGTACCCAACGAATTGGCAACGTTGCTCGGCGATCCTGGCCGGCTCCATGCTGTACCATCAACGCCACCACCCACCAAGGTCGAGGTGTGTCCGGCAATCGTCTTGCCCGAAGCGCCAAACATACCGATACCCGGTGATTTTGCCCGCTTTTATCAGACTTTCGGGAGTGATCGAGCGCAAGACCTGATCAATGCAATCGCCTTGCTTGGCTTACCACTTGAATCACCTCGACGTGAATTGACCGGAGATTGTCGTCAAGAGGTTGCCGTGCTCTACACTGAACGTCAACGCTTAGAGTTACACCCAGAGAACGATTGGCCATATCGTGTCCTGGGTTCGCATCTCGGCACGGTTGCATTTCGCTACAGTTATCCCAGCGAAGCGGTTAGACCACGCACCAATCTAGACGACCCGGCAACCTTTGCGCATCCGCACTTTCGAGCTTTCTACGAACGCTACGGTGGGCTAAGCATGTTCGGGTATCCGATTAGCGGTGCTCTAACCGAACGCGACCCCACCACCGGGCGCGATCTGGTAGTGCAATACTTTGAGCGGGCCAGATTTGAGCTAGACCCGGTTGCTTTGGCCCCAGAGAACCCACTGTGGCAAGTACGTTTGGGCTTGCTCGGACGTGAAGTAGGATCATTAGCGATGAACATTCTCTGCCCAACCAGCATCGCACCGGCAGCGAGTAGTAGTCTACCGGCGACAATCCCTGCGCTTACCCCGACGATCGCCGACATAGCCCAACGTGACGGTGGAGAAACATTGGCGATTATATTTCTTATCGTACTTGCGCTCGCGTTCGTCATAACCCTCATGGCCGCAATGTACGATTTGTATCGTTATGCCGAACGAAAAGCGATCCCTGGTCTTAGCAGACGACGTAACTATCAAGCGGCGATCAACGATACACCATCTACGCGAACTGAAACATGGCAAGAACAACTGAAGCGGATTACCGCGTGGCGGCGCAGACCGGCATCATCTTCGGAGTCAGAGTCACGTGAAGACACCGACCTGCTCACTACACTCAAATCTTTCCTTTTCAAACGGCACATAGGTAAACGTGACTCTGACAGCGCGACACGCAACCGATCGGCCTGGCGCCAACCTTCACGTTCGCGAACGCACCAGACCCAACCAACTGAACTATTATCTGCGCACACCACTAACCAACGGCCAACCAATCCACGGACAATAGATCAAGCGACCCTGCGGCAGCGTACAGCCGAGTCTGGATCACCTGACTCATCGAACAACCGGGCAGAACAAGAGTGGCTCGATGAAACAACGTCCAACCTTTTCCCGAACAGAACCGACCATCCGGTAGACTGGAGTGATCTCCCACCGGCCGAGCGCGAGCGGTGGATGCAAGAATTGGAACCATTGACCGAGACAACGGATACCGATGTACCACCGGCAGAGCGCGCCCGTTGGCAAGCTGAAATCGAAACACCGGCCCCAATGGTTGAACCGGATTGGGACCGCACCGAACCACCGGTCTCACTACCGGCGAACAGTCGTGCCACGCGCCGTCTTGACGATACAATCGCCGAACCACCGCAGCAATCGTCTGGTGATGACGATGAACTATTGCAAAAACTGCTTGGTATATACTAATATAGTGTCAGGCGGGCACAAAATCGTTCGCATGACGGTTGATCGGTGAATGGTTGAATGCTATACTGCCTGCATACATACAATGCACAGCAGTGCAGCCTGCACAGGTTGTTAATCACGATAGAGGAGAAGAGCGTATGCCCCAGACGCGACTGGTGATCGCCGACGATGAATCGATCATCCGCATGAATCTGAAAGAGACGCTCGTCAGTCTCGGCTATCTGGTAGTCGGCGAAGCCGGTGATGGCGTAAGCGTCATCAATCTCGCCCGTGAGTTACGTCCTGATCTCGTCTTGATGGACATCAAGATGCCGAAACTTGACGGTATTCAGGCCGCACGCATTTTGACCGAAGAGAAGATTGCCCCGGTCCTGCTGCTGACGGCATACTCCGACCGCGACCTGGTCGAGCGGGCCAAAGAGGCGGGGGTCGTCAATTATATTGTGAAGCCATTCCGCGAGGCCGAACTTTTGCCGGCCATCGAGATCGCCATTGCCCGCTATCAAGAGTTCCTCGAAATGGATCGGCAAGTCGCGGATCTGAAAGAGACGCTCGAGACGCGCAAACTGGTCGAACGTGCCAAAGGCATTCTGATGGATACGCAAGGCTTGAAGGAAGCCGAGGCCTTCCGCAAGATTCAGCAACTGTCGATGAATACACGCAAGTCAATGAAAGAAATTGCCCAAGCAATCCTGCTAGCGCACGAGATTTAGGGGTAAATTGCAAGGGAGACAAGCGGGTCGTTGAGCGAATGTACAGCCTCGAACGCTACCCTGCGACGTATTCGATACGGGTAGTTTGATGACTGTTTTCCCGCTATGTTTCTCTCCCTTCTGCGGATGTTGCAGTCACTCATGAGGTTACGTTCATGTCATCCGCCGATGCCCCTTTGCCTCCCGAACCACCATTACCGGTACGTTGGCGACGGTATCTAGCGCTGATCGGGCCGCATTTCGTGACACTTGTCGTAAGTTTGTTGTTGTTCACTACTCTTCACTACTGGTTTCTCCCCACACCATCACCGAGCGGACCACAATTTGTGACCGCCACCCCTGCGCCTACCATCCCCCCAACGCCCTTACCCACCCCGTTACCAACCGTACCGGCAGCGCTACTTGACGATGGCTTGATCCGTCTCACCATTCTCGATCTGCAAGCCGAAAACGCACGCTTACGGGCGGCAACGCTGTTGCTTCGCGCAGCCATCACCATTGATGAAGCAGTCAGCGCGCTGCAACGGAACGACTTCGCCGAAGCCGACCGCGCATTAATGTCGGCTCGTCGCGCGCTCGATCATGCGTATCAACTCAGCGTTGAGCCACAAAAAGGTCCTATCGATACTATTCGCTTGCAGATGAGCCAGATCCGCGACGATCTCGGCATCCGCCCCGAAGGGGTTGACCGACGGCTTTGGCAGGTGCGGCGACTCATCCTTACCCTCATTGACGAATGAAACCAGCCATCCTTTTCGCATCGAGCGTCGTATAATACCCATGACGACTGCATAAGGCTGGCAATCTAGAAAGTCCTGCTATGTACCGCGATCCTACGATACGTTCGTCAGAGATCACCCCCGAATCGGTCTATTTCAGTCGCCGCACCATTTTGCGCGGCTTGGGTGTGCTCGGATTTAGTGCGCTGCTGCATGCCTGCGGCGTACCGGCACCTGCCAGTACCATCGATTCGCCATCAGCGAGCAACACGACCGGTCTTCGCGATGAGCTAGGTGATCCGGCGAACAGTTTTGAGCAAATTACGACCTACAACAATTTCTACGAATTTACGACGAATAAGGAAGATGTGGCCCGACTCGCCACCAATTTCGTCACTCACCCATGGACGGTTGAGGTGACGGGGATGGTGCGTAACCCACAGATTTTTGCAATTGAAGATATCTTAACGCAGTTCGAGCAAGAAGAACGGATCTACCGTCTGCGCTGCGTTGAAGGCTGGTCGATGGTCATCCCATGGCAAGGTTTTCCGCTCCGTAAATTGCTGGCCATCGTCGAGCCGACAGCACAGGCTCAATACGTCCGTTTTGAGACCCTGTACGACCCCGATCAGATGTCGGGACAACGCGATCGCTACTTTCCCTGGCCCTATGTCGAAGGGTTGCGGATCGATGAAGCAATGCACGATCTGACGCTCCTCAGCACCGGCCTCTATGGGCGAACCCTCTTGCCTCAAAATGGTGCGCCGCTACGGTTGGTTGTTCCGTGGAAGTATGGCTTCAAGAGTATCAAATCGATTGTTAAGATCGAACTAACCGACAAAATGCCGGTTTCGTTGTGGATGGCAGTCGCCCCGCACGAATACGGCTTCTACGCCAACGTTAATCCCGACGTACCACACCCGCGTTGGTCGCAAGCGACCGAGCGGCGTATCGGCGAGTTGGGCCGCCGGAAGACGTTACCGTTCAACGGGTATGCGGAACAGGTAGCGGCACTCTACGCCGGTATGGATTTACGCAAGAATTATTAGCTTTACCACATGACTAGATTTGGTAGCGCGAAGTTCGTTGTGCGGCCTACTGCGCTAGAACCACCGAGTGGTTTTGCACCGTGGGTGTTCAGACCTGCTGCTACCAACTCCACGTTACCCTTCGAGGGTATTGACGATGACGAAATTGATACGTCTGGCCCCGCACCTGATCGGCTGGCTACCTCTCGCCCTGCTCATCGGCGATGCGCTCGGCAATCGACTAACGGTGAATCCGATCCAATATCTGACCCAGCGAACCGGCTGGTTTGCGTTGGTCTTATTACTAGCGACATTAGCATGCACCCCGCTGAATCACTGGCTAGGCTGGAAACAAGTTATGCGCTGGCGCCGCCCGCTTGGCCTCTACAGCTTTGCGTATGCCGGAATGCACGTCGCCATCTTTGTAGGCGTGGATTATGGGCTTGATCTCGGCCTGATCGTCCAAGCCATCGGCGAGAAACGCTATATTATCGCCGGACTATTCGCTTTTCTGCTACTCGTGCCACTCGCCATCACCTCGACAACCGGTTGGCAACGACGCCTCAAACACTGGTGGCGTCGCCTCCATCGCCTCGTTTACCTCGCAGCCTCGTTGGCAGTGCTCCATTACCTATGGCTGAGCAAAGACCCTCGCCCGGCATTCGTGGCGGGTGGCGTCCTGATCGGACTACTGCTCGCCCGTTGGCTACAGGTGAGACTACCGAGACAGCACGCGCAGTTGAAAACCGATGTGGAGTAGAGCTTCCACATGGATCAAGGTGATGGTATCATACTGGCTAGGCAAAGTCGGATGAACGTGATACAATGCAATCATGAGCGAATTAAAAGACAAACTTGTCCTCGTCGTTGATGACGAGCCGCGCATGATCACCTTCATGCGCATGAATTTAGAACTCGAGGGGATGCGGGTGACTACTGCCACCAATGGCCGTGAGGCCGTCGATAAGGTGCGCGAGGAGATGCCCGACATCGTCTTGCTCGATGTGATGATGCCGGTGATGGACGGATTCGAGGCACTGCGCCGCATCCGTAGCTTCTCACAAGTACCGGTGATCATTCTCACGGCAAAAGATGAGGAAGAGGATCGGGTGCGTGGTCTCGAACTTGGCGCTGACGATTACGTCGGCAAACCGTTTAGCCAACGTGAACTGATCAGTCGCATTCGAGCCGTCTTACGCCGCCACTACACCCAACCGCCCATCCCACAAACACTGGTCAAGGTTGACGACCGACTTAGTATCGATTTCGCCCGCCGTGAAGTGTTGGTTGACGGGAAGCGGGTCAATCTGCGCCCCACCGAATATCGCTTGCTGTACCATCTGGTGCAGAACGCCGGTTATGTGTTAACCCACGAGATGTTGCTGAGCAAAGTGTGGGGGCCAGAATATCGTGACGAAAGCCATTATCTGCGTTTGTACATTACGTATCTGCGCCAAAAGATTGAAGAAGACCCTTCCAATCCGCGTTACATTTTGACCGAACGTGGGGTAGGGTATCGGTTTGTTGACTTTCCCGGCGCACGCCGGCTCAATACGACCGAAACACCGGTGGTCTGAACGACCGTACCGGTTGATAGGCCGGCGATCTTAACAGGAACCACCACGGTGGGCAGCACTGTTATGGCCGACACTCGGCTAACAGGTGTTCGGGCTGACCCCGATACGTATCCCACGCCAATTCACCACGCGCGATTCCACTTAAAATCCGCCATAACCCGGCATTGACCGGCGCAGCTAGCCCATGCGCCTGCGCCGTTGTAGCAACGGCGCCGTAGAGAAATTCACCCTCGGAACGCGACCGCCCGGCACGGAGATCGCGCAACAGGGACGGGTCCTTGCCACCACGTCCACCGGCCACCCGCTGCTGCAAGATCGGGTCGAGCACGACCGGCGGTATCCGGCGGACACCAAACGCCAACAGGGCCGCCGGATAGCGTGGTAAATTGACCGGCTTGATGCGCAGTGCATCCATCACCGCTAACGCTTCACGCACTGCCGCCCGCTCAAGTGCAATCAGCCGGCGATCAGCATAGACTTTTGTGACCGGCCAATCGAGAATTGCAGCCGTCGCGTTGCCCAACATATTCAACAACGCCTTTGACCATTTCATTGCCCGATAATCGGGGTAGCGCCGAACGATAAATCCGGCGGCACTCAGGGCCGTCTCGGCCAACACCAGATCGCTCGCCACACCGACCGGTGCTAATCCAATCCCACCGGCTTTCGTGACAGTAATCGTCGTTGGGCCGGTCGCATCAACTGAGGTGGTAATCGCACCGGAAATGATCCGGTCGGCGCCGAATACTGCCGCCAACGTCTCTTCATGACCGATCCCGTTTTGCAACGTGAGGATAGCAGCCGGATTCAGAGCTTGCAAGGACGGAATCGCGCCGGCGGTGTCGTACCCCTTGACACAGACTATCGCCAACGCCGGTCGGTGAAACGCCGATGATAATTCGGCCACCGAGCCGGCGACAGTGAGATCCGTCAATGTACACGCACCAACCCCGCTGACCGATAGTGGATGAGCGCGCAGTGCTTCGACACCCTTTGGCCGTGTCAGCAGCGCTACCGGTGGGATGTTGGCCGCTTGCGCTAACCGCGACAGGACGAGCAGCCCAATCGCACCACCACCGACGATTACGATAGCCATGCATGCCTCCAACGCGGCTTGACCATAATCCGGCGCCCGCCGGATGAACTCTTTCAACAACGGTGTAGTATACCTGAAAACAACCGGCAGACGGCACCGTTTTTTCGTGGTAGCATGATCGTGCTGGATTTGGATTGAGAAGGAAACCGAGCTATGACAATTCCACCACAAGTTGGCGATCAAGCCCCCGATTTTACCTTGCCGAACGAAGCCGGCGAACCGGTTTCGCTCAGCCAGTTTCGCGGAAAGCGCGTCATTCTCTATTTTTACCCGAAAGACGATACGCCCGGCTGTACATCACAGGCGTGCGGGTTTCGCGATTCGTACCCGCAGATCGAAGAGCAGAATGCGGTTGTGATCGGGATTAGTCCTGACAGTACCAAATCACACACGAAGTTTAAGACTAAGCACAATTTACCGTTCATCTTGCTCGCCGATGAAGAACATCGCGTGGCCGAAGCGTATGGTGTGTGGGGCGAGAAGTCGATGATGGGCAAGAAGTATATGGGCATTATCCGTTCCCACTTCGTGATCGATGAAGAGGGGCGTATTGTACAAGCCGAAGTGAAAGTTAGCCCTGCCGATAGCGTCAAACGAGCTTTAGCTGCGTTGGGTATAAAACCGTGAAACGGCTTCCCCTCAGATCGTACTTCGCCCCTGTCGGCGATATTCTTCCGGTGAGTGACCGGTCTCCTTACGAAACACGCGACTAAAATAACTGCTGCTCGAAAAGCCGACTTCTAGCGCGATATTGGTAATGCTCTTATCGCTCTCGAGCAGCAGTCGGCGTGCCTGCAACACCCGATAGCGGTTGAGATAATCAATCGGCGTGGTGCCGAGTTCTTGCCGAAAACAGTGGGTAAGATAGTCTTCACTCATGCCGACGTAACGCGCAATATCTTGCCGGGTGAGCGGGTGGTCGTAATGGCTGTGGATATACGCCATGGCCTTACGTACCAGTGTCTGCGCCTGATCACTGAGCCGTCGGCGACGTTCGAGCGCAGCTTGTAAGCGGGCGAGAGTCTCGTGCGCACTGAACACACCTTTGCTCAGTACCGCAGTTACCCCTTGATTGAGACGAGCCATATCCTCTTCGCTGAGAACACGTCCGGTAATCACGATTACCGGAATCTCTCGCATCTGCTTATGGTTCCGCATTGCCACCAGCACGTCAAACCCGTCCATCTCGGGCATCATCAGATCAAGCAACACCAAATCGACACGCTGCTGTTCCATCAATTCCAGCGCTTCGCGCCCCGAACGTGCCCGCAAGACCAGTTTTGCGATACCGTGGGCCTGTATCAGGCGCGCATGCAGATCGAGCGTATCGGGATCGTCATCAACCACGAGGATGATCTGGGGCGTACCGATGGTACCGGTAACTCGCCAGTACTGATCGAGCGCACGCGACAGATCGGCCAACTCAATCGGCTTGGTCAGGTAGTTAAACTCCATCACTGCACCATGTTGCTCGGTCATGGCGTAACACAAGAGCGGCAAATCGCGTGTCGTTGGGTTGGCTTTCAACACTTGGATCGTCTGCCACCATGCCCGCTCACCTTGGGTGGCATGCAAAACGACCGCACTGTAGCTACGGTGGAGCAGTTCATTCAACCATGCAGCACTCGCGTCAATGGAAAAGACGGTCACGGTAAAGCCTCGCTGTTCGAGGTAACGCTGCAACGGTTCATCGTGGTCGGCAGAAAGGAGCAACACACGCGGCTGGACAGGCAACGCCGGTGGATTGGGTCGTCGACGTGGTGCAGGGGCGGTGATAGTCGGCAAGCGGAAGAAAAACTCTGTACCTTCACTCTCAATGCCACTCGAACGCACTCCAATCTCCCCACCGTGCATCGCGACCAACCGTTTACAGATTGCCAACCCCAGGCCGATCCCACCATAACCCTGACTGACACTCCGTTCGGAACGCTGAAACTCCTCGAAGATACGCGCCTGTTCGGTAGGCGGCAGACCAATGCCGGTATCACGCACAGTAACGGTAACCGCATCGGTTTCAGGGGTCACAATCAGGCCAACACGACCGCGAGCAGTAAACTTTATCGCATTGACAACGAGATTAAGCCCGATCTGTTGGAGGCGGGTCCGATCACCCCAAACCCACGGCCCTTCGGCAGGAATCGAGTCGTACCACGTCAACTGTTTATCGGCAGCCATTTGCCGACCGGCATCGGCCACTACCCGCATCACTTCACCGAGATCAACTATCTCACAGTTTAGCCGCAATTGGCCGGCATCGCTGCTTGCCAAATCAAGCACATCGCTAATCAACCGACCGAGATGTCGAGCATTAGCATAGATGCGTTTGAGATCATCACGGATCGATGACGGTAATGGGTTTCCACTCTGAGTAATCTCGCGCAGAAGGAGATCACTCATCCCGACGATCAGATTCAGCGGTGTCTGCAATTCGTGACTTACCATTGACAGAAAGCGACTTTTGAGTTGATTAGCCTCTTCGGCCAGCCGCTGTCCCTCGCTCGCCGCTCGGTAAAGCCGAGCAGTGTTGAGAGCGGCATTGATTTGTTGGGTAATGGTGCCGTAGAGGTCAAGGCGTGATGCATCAAACGTCACAAAACCCGCCTCACTGCCCGTCCCACCAAGTGGGATCAAGGCAAGCTGGAACGATTGGCGAGTCGGTAACCACTGACGAGGCGGAAAGGCCCGGCTGCGAATGCGCACAACGGGTTGCTGCGACGCCGTCACGGCGCGCAACCGACACCATGCCACTGAATCACTATCTTCGGCCTCAAAGAAGCCAATCCAGAGCAAGGGAATATTGAGTTCGGGGAGATGGTGGGCCAAAATTTCGTAAATATCACTTTCAGCCAGCGTATGTAACAAGCGTGCGGTCAATCGCCCTACCCGATTGTTGGTCTGTTGTTGCCGATTAAAATACTGCCAATACTGCCAACGCATGGCCGCACTTGTCGTCACCCGAGCTTCGTCGAGTAACTCAAAGGCAAGTGGTTGCAACGTCGGATCGAACATCCGCGGCACAAGATCGCGCAAGAAGGAAATAGCAATTTGCCAATCATGGGTGTCATCGCCGGCAGCAGCGACTTGCTTGAGCACCTGTGCCAACTCGGTACGAAAGGCAACCGAACGAGCAGATTGCACACTCTGCCTGAATGCCGTGATAAGCTGTTGGCAAAGTCGAGACACCTCGCTTGCTGTGAACCCATGCATTTTAGGTGCCAGCATCGTGCTCATCGCTTGGGCGGCTTGTGCAGGCAAATTGGTCACAGTCGGTTCAGTTGGGTGATGAGCAATCATCTCCAGCGTATCGGCCAATACAGCACTCTGGCTACACCCACATGACTCACGGACGATCAAGCGAGTAGGCACTTGCACCAATTCGGGCAACGGTTCACGCTCACGTATATGGCGCACCATCAGCTCAAGCGCCTGATAGCCTAATTTGAAGAGAGGGATCCGTACCGTCGTCAGGGCCGGTTCTTGCAACAATCCCTCGATCCGATCATCAAAGCCGATGATAGCAATATCGTGCGGCACTTGCTTACCGGCTTCACGCAGAGCTGTGATGGCTCCAATTGCCGACTCGTCATTACTCGCCAACACCGCGGTGAACGGTACGCCGGTTGCCAATAATCGGTGCATCGCTTCATAACCACCGGTAAAGACATGCCGACCAAACACGATCAGCCGCGGATCGATTGGCAAGCCAAACTCGACCATCGCCGCCTGAAAAGCACGTAATCGATCACCCGAATCACCTTCGAGATCGGTCTGACTACCGGCAATAAAGGCAATCTGGCGATGACCATGTTCCACGATATGGCGCAGTGCTGCGTAGATCCCACCGACGTTGTCAGCGACAATGGTTGGTCCTCGTTCCCCCGACCCCACAAAGATCACCGGATGACCGGATGCACGGGTAGCCTGTACCGCCTGCGACCGTTCGGGGCGTTGCAGGGGGTTGATGATAATCAGTCCGTGGGTGTTCCATGGCCCCACCGGTACGAAATCGGTATCTTCGATCACATCGAACCAAGCCGGACGTAGTGGCTCATTGATCTGACCGGACGGACCCATACCGCAGGCCAACAAGAGGTTACAGCCGAGATCATACGCAGCCTGACGAATACCCTGATAAATCGGGCTAAGGTAGCTCATCGTCAGCATGGTGCCATAAAACTGCCAGCCAGCGATGACTCCCACCGTTGGACGTCGTCGGCGTTGCGTCGTTGCAGCAATGGTGTGCATAGGGTCTGTCTCTAAGTCGGTGAATGTCTCGTGTATGGAGAATCATAAAGTAGAATGGGCTGATCAACAAATCAGACCACGCCGCGTCATCGCCCCTCAATCAGTGCAAGCGCCGTCTCTGCCCGTCTACGCCACCGGCTTGCCGGCGCTTGATCGGCTACTGCAATGAGTGCGGCGCTACCTCCGGCCAGATCACCGGTTGCACTAAGCGCCAAGCCGTAGTAGAACCGAGCCTCAACCCCTGCACCGGCAGCAAGCGCTGTCGCTGCGGTATCCCGTGCATCGGCAAAATCGCCACAGTAGTAGCGAGTACCGGCGAGAATCGTCAGCGCCTCCGGATCAGACGGCTGCGCATTGACTGCCGCTTGCGCGGCCAGTAACCCGCTTGTACAACGCTCAAAGCCACTATCGAGATGAAAACGGGCGGCCAAGGTAACGTAGCGCGCTCGGTCGGCAGCCGGTGCTACGATCACCGCCTGTTCATAGGCATCGGCGGCGGCAACGAAATCGCGTTGTGCCAGAGCCAGCCCGGCTTGGGCCAACGCTACCGCCGGGCCGCTGATGCCGGCGTCGCGGATCCGTTGTAACCGTGCGGCGGCAGCATCGAGGTCTCCACTGTTGACATAGGCCAGTGCCAACAGTGGGCCAAGCCGTGGATCGTTCGGGTGTGCGGTAGACAATTGTTCGAGTTGCTCAACGCCTTGCTGACGGTCGCCGAGCCGGAGATGAGCATAGGCACGATAAATGGCAGCAGCTAATCCATATGGCCCTGCTGGATCAACCTGCGCAAAGAACGCGAGAGCGAGACGGTCATAGCCCAGATCGAGCGCCAATTGACCAAGCAGTTGTGGTCGCGCTGCTGGTTCTGCCGCTAACACCTCGGCCAGTGTCACCGGATCGGGCGTCGGTAGTAACAATGGCCGTAACAGTGGATCGGACGGCACATCGGTGGATACAGCAGGGAATACCGGCGGTCGCGCCGGGTCAAGTAACGTTGTGAGCCATGCTCGTCGTATCATGATCAACGATGCCCAATCGGTAGGCAATAACTCAAGAGGTACACGGTGATAGCCGACCAACGCCTCCTGAAACCGTCCGGCAACGAGATCATCATCGGCCAGCAACACATCACGTACTGCGCAATGGATTGGCGTGCAGACGGTCAGCAACTGCCACGTGCGACGCGCCGCATCGCGGTCACCCTCCAGCAAAGCAACGTCGCCGAGATAAAGCACGGCACGCTGATAATCCGGTGGACGCAGCCCGGCCTGAATAGCGGCTGCTAATGCCCGACGCGCCGGATCGGCCTCACCTCGCACCGCATACACAATGCCACGGCGCAACGCTGCCTCGGCCAGATCGGCACTGAGCGCCGTGTACGTAGTGAGGGCAGCGTGATACGCACCAACGGCAAATTGCGCGTCGGCTGTCCGGAGCGCATCGTAAGGATCAGGACGGAGCGCGATAGAGACAGCGATATACGCCGTTAGCGTAATACCGAGCCAAGCAATGATCCGTTGCCAACGATGATTCACGGATATGTGAGTCGAAGTGGTATCAATGCAGCGTTAGGAGGAACTGCTTATCTGAGTGTCGAGCAATTCGCATGATAGCTTTGGTCAACACAACAATAAGCTTTTGTACCCAACCGAGAAGCACTGTACATAACGCAACCAGCACACCGAGTTTCCACCCTCACTCTTCCTCATCCTCCGACAGGGGGGTGGCCGCGCGCCGCCGTAAGGATGCGGCTTCTCGACGATTGCGGCACTTGGGGCAACGTGTCGGCTCGTGAAGAAAGCCTTTATCAGCGTAAAACTCCTGCTCACCCGCAGTGAAGATAAACTTCGCGCCGCAACTGCGGCAAATCAATTCCATATCGCGGTAAAAGATTATAGCCATAAGCGCTTACCGAATGTATGAGCAATAGACCGCGTTTTTATTGTACCATAAGCAACGCACCATGTGCATGGAGACCGACACTACACGGCAGCGCGTGCTTCGCACCTACTGGTACATTGATTGGCAACGACGTCTCTTCTTAAAAACTCAACTGCCCCGACTGAGCACACGCTCGTTCTACCAGACGACAACCAGGTCTAGCCTAATCCAGGCGCGTGCAGAGGCCGAAAACCGGCCTGGAAGCGCCGTACCTCTGCTGCGAGCACGAGAGCAGCCGCCGGCGTCCTTGCAGGGCCTCACACTCCCAGCCCCACGCACCTTCTCCCCTCCCCTTCATTGCGACCTCCTTGAGACAACGGTTCAGCCGTTCATGGGAAAGAGTTCACTTGATCAGATGTATGACTCCTGCGCGCTTCTGCACCAACACCTCGCCTCCTCACGGCCCCTTTACCACCAGGGGTAGGTAGAGCGGATAGCCACCTGAGGGCACGGGCGGCTGGCAGAAAACGCGCACACTGTCATTGCCCAGTACTATTTCATTGCTCGCATTATAATAGTGCCAGCGCAGACGGAACAAGCTGGCATTGCCCAGCTTGGGCGTCAGCTCAAGGGCGGTTGTTCGTGGCGCGACGGGATAACTTCCCCCAACCCACCAGTGCAGCCGCACCCAACTAGTGCTCGTGAGGATATCCATGTCGGCGATCTCAGCCTCGAAGCCGAGCATGTAGTCGGCGTAGGACACGAACACTTTCCCCCACATGCTTCGACGGAGACCCAGGGCGTGATGAGTCGTTCGGCCTGGGTTGCCCCGGGACCGGCGGCGTCCGAATCCACGATGGCAAACGGTGGTTCGAAGGGTGGGCCGAAATTGCGGTTGCCGGGGTTATCGGTGGTCCATGTGCGGGCGGCCTGATTGCCGGCGTTATTCCCCCCGTCTACAATTTCCAACGTGCTGGGGATGTCGTGGTCGAAATGCTCCTCCAGCAAGGTTATCGGCGGCGCAAACCAGGCAATACAGGTCATGTTTCGATTTAGTGGACCTATCGTGATGTCAGACGAAGAGCCGGAGCAGTCGCCCAGCCAGCGGACGAAAATGGAGCCAGGGGCAGGTGAAGCTTTCAGCGAGACGTAGTTCCTCCATGGATAACTTTCCGTACAATCCCTGAAGAAACACCTGCGGTGATCGTGCAGTTAATGGTAAGTCAAAATCCGTTACCACTCCGCTCCCAAGGCCTGTGCCGCTTATCGTCACCGTAAAGGTGGTTTGGGTCTGAACAGGCTCGTTGCGGACAGTGATGCCCACCCACAGGGCTGTTGCGGTGAGCAGAAGCCCAGGGAGAATCCGGAGAAACCTCCGAGCGTTATTACCATTGCTCTTCATATCCGTCACCTCCTTTTCAGATTGCGTACATTACTACCTACTGTGCTCGGACCACCAGCGGCAGATAGAGCCTGTGAGCCGGTCCCGACGGCGGGCACTGGTCTCCAACCATGGCGGAAGACGCGACAGGCGTAGCGGAGGAAACGCTCACGGTGGCCGAAGAAACCGCCGGCGTGGCGTTGGATGTGTATACGACGAGACCAGCCGGGGACGGCACCGCCGAGGGGGTGCCGACGATGGCCGACGCGCAGTCGGACAGATCCCCCTGCCCGTCCAGCTTCAAAACCCACGCATCAACTCCGCCGGCCCCGAATGACGCCGTGAGTCCCGCAACCACGTATCCTCCATCCGCAGTCGGATAGTTTGCCTGGGCCAAGTCCCAATCTGGCCCGCCGTAGGTCTTCTGCCACTGAATATTGCCGGAACCATCCAGCTTGAGCACCCAGAAGTCACCGTCAAAGTCGCTGAAAGATTGGGTATTGCCGGCGACGATGCAGCCCACTGGAGGTTCCCCGCATCATCTAGTTTCACCGCCAGCACATCGTCGTCCTCCAGATTCCCATTCATCCCAACTATGGTGGTCCCTACCAGCAGAACACCACCGTCGGAATGTGGTCACCATATCCCCCAGGCTAATGCTTCCGAAGCTAGGATGCTTAGCTCCCAGCCCTGCTGAACCGTGCCATCCACGTTCAATTTCAACAGGACAATAGAATATGTATACTGACCTGTCCGATAGTCGTAGACGGATCGGTTCCCTCTCAAGAGGAATCCCCCATCAGAAGTCTGAACCGTGGAAGACAAGAACGCTCCTGTTCCTCTAGAAGACCCCATAGGTGCGGCTCCACTGCACGCTGCCTGAGACTTCCAGCTTGATCACCAGCGCCTGCACAGGAGAGGGGTAGCCAGGCGAAGTGCTGCCCACTAGCAGAAAACCATCGTCGGAGGTGGTCAGGATGGTTCCTGCTCCCTCAATGGCGCCGCCGTCGTAAGTGCTGGTCTGCTCCACGTTCCCGGCCGCATCCATCTTTGCCAGGTAGATGTCGCGGTCGGTGGAACCGACCAGCCAGAACCCTCCATCCGTGGCAGCCACAGCACGGCCGGTCCATTTGTTCCCGTCTCCATACGTCCGGCTCCACTAGACATTCCCGGCAGCGTCTATCTTGACGACATAAGGTCCTAGATACCAGGGTGAGTTTCGGTGGGTAAAACCGACCAATATCAACCCGCTATCAGACGTGGGTAGCACCGTAATAACTCTCTCATTGCTCCCTGCCAAACCGTAGCTTCGGTGGAAGCGGGGTCCAGCCGCGGCACCGCTCGTCGCGGCCTGGTAGACAACTGCCGGCCCACCGGCGACGCCCGTGAAGGGAATCCTCCACCACCCGCTCATCACCGACGCGAGCATAGCCACCATGATTAGCATGCCGTATCGTAGTCGCTTCCCTGTCCCTTGGTTTAGACAGCTTGACTGACCAAGATATGGGAACACCAATTTTCCTCCTGTCGGTCTTTCACGATTCTGAGCGACGTGGAATTCAACAGCATCTGTTCGCAAGCGAGCAGGCGTGGCGACGACTCATTTCCTTCGCCATCATTGCCAAGGGGTATCTATACTGCTAGGGGTCCCTATTACCCCTTCGCCGCACCCTCCGCGTTCGCGGCGCCTTGGCGTTACCCCTTCGCCGCACCCTCCACGTTCGCGGCGC
>NZ_JBWGQH010000002.1:106827-154942 GCF_056331925.1 Chloroflexus sp. | reverse complement strand
TTACCCCTTCGCCGCACCCTCCGCGTTCGCGGCGCCTTGGCGTTACCCCTTCGCCGCACCCTCCGCGTTCGCGGCGCCTTGGCGTTACCCCTTCGCCGCACCCTCCGCGTTCGCGGCGCCTTAGCGTTACCTCTTCGCCGCACCCTCCGCGTTCGCGGCGCCTTGGCGTTACCCCTTCGCCGCACCCTCCACGTTCGCGGCGCCTTAGCGTTACCGCACTTTGCCTTCGCCCAGCGCAATGCCATCCGGGTGATGCGATTGTGGTATGATGAACTGCAACCTTAAATAACGAGAAGGATTCGCTACTATGTTCGACCTCGATCCTACCGTTGCCCTCCGCATGCTGGTCACTGAGGTGATGATAGTTACGACCGGCGAGGAGCTAGTTCACGGCGAACAACGCGCTTTTCGCTACCGTGGTCAGTTGTTACGCGAAGCGCAAGTAGCCCACGATGCGATTGTGACCCGTGCCCAAGCACTCGGTTATACACCATTGTTCCAAGCCGATCCGGCCGGCGCCGCTATTCTGTTTATTCCCACACCTCCCAAAGCGCCACCGTCGCGGCTCTGGTTAGCTGTGCTTCTGTTTGTCTTAACCGTCGCTTCGACAATGTTCGTCGGCGGGCAAGAGTACATCGAGAGCACAGGGCAAGTCGTCTTTAACTGGGGCTATGCACTTAGCTTTAGCGGTTCGTTATTGGCCATTCTGCTCGCTCACGAGATGGGGCACTTTATCGTTGCCCGCCGCGAGAAGGTAGCGGTGAGTTATCCCTTCTTTATCCCGATGCCGCTATTCCTTCTCGGTACGATGGGGGCCTTTATCGCCATCAAAGATCTCGTTCCCAATCGACGCTCACTGTTGGCAATCGGGATCGCCGGGCCATTAGCCGGCTTGATCGTAGCCATTCCTGTGCTTGCCATCGGCCTGAGCATCTCCGAAGTGAAGCAAGTTGTTCCGTTACCGGGCAGCTTTTCCGAAGGCAACTCATTGCTCTACGCAGCTATGAAAATTCTGATCTTTGGCCGCTTTTTGCCGAGCGGTGGTGAAGATGTCTATCTGCATCCGGTGGCACTGGCCGGCTGGGCCGGGTTACTGGTGACCGGTCTGAATCTGCTACCGGCCGGCCAACTCGACGGTGGTCATATCTTTTTTGCGTTGTTTGGCCCGCGTGCGGCCCGGATCATGAGTATGATCGTTGCCGTTGCCTTGCTCGGTTTGGGCTTTTTGTGGTCGGGATGGTTTATTTGGGCAGTGATGATTGCCCTGATCGGACAACAACGCAGCCCGCTGCGCAACGAGATTTCACCACTAGAGGGACCATGGCGCTGGTTGGCGTATCTTGGCCTCTTGACGTTTCTTCTGGTCTTTACACCCATTCCGATTACTGTCACAATGCCGTAACGCATAGGATCGTATCTCTGTGAAACTACACCGGAAGACCGCAGTATGAGAGTTTGTTGGGGAGGCTGTATGAAATTGTTGACGTACCGATACGACGGAGTTGAACGTGTAGGCGCGCTGCGCGGTGATGAGGTGATCGATCTATCGTCGGTGGCAGCATCAATGTTGGCGCTCATTGAGGGTGGACCGTTGCTGTTGGCCGAAGCGCGTAAGGTAGTAGAGGAAGCCGCCGGTGGTCCGGCATTGGCCGCCGTTGAGCTGCGCGCACCGATCCCTCGACCACGTAAGAACATCATCTGTCTGGGGATGAACTACGCTGCCCACGCAATCGAATCTTTGCGCGCGAAGGGATTGCCCGAAAAATTGCCGCAACATCCGGTTTTTTTCAGCAAGATGCCCACGGCTGTGAATCATCCGAATGCGCCGGTACCGCTGTTGGCGCACGTGTCAACGCAGCGCGACTGGGAGGTAGAACTGGCAGTGGTCATCGGACGACAGGGACGCGATATTCCGGCGAGCGAGGCTTACGAGTATGTGTTCGGCTATACCATTCTCAATGACGTGAGCGCACGTGATTTGCAGTCACGGCACCAACAGTTCTTCTACAGTAAGAGCCTCGACGGCAGCGCTCCAATGGGCCCGTGGATCGTTACTACCGATGAGATTCCCGATCCACACGTCCTTGGCATTCGCCTCCGCCTCAACGGAGCGTTGGTGCAGAACTCAGTGACCCGCGATATGATCTTCGATATTCCGACCTGTATTGCCACCTTTAGCCACGGTATTACGCTCGAACCCGGTGATATTATCGCTACCGGTACTCCCGCCGGTGTCGGTATGGGGATGACGCCGCAGCGTTGGCTGAAGGCTGGCGATGTGATGGAGGCCGAAATCGATGGCATCGGCGTATTGCGGAACGTCGTTGTGGAATAGACTTCGTCATACCCCATGTTGTCGCACAGCATTAGGGGCGGTTTTGGTCTCTCGCCCCTAATGAGCCAACTACCCTACACCAACACGCCCTAACCGACGACGCACAAACGGAAGCCGTTCGAGAACTTTGACCAGCGCATCTTTGATCAGCGTCATCTCTTCGTTCGGTAGCGCACGGAAGGCCAGTACCAACCCAATATAAACAACTGCACCAAGCGGCACACCGAGCAAGAAAAATGTAGTTGCACGCAGCCACCAAATCGCCGCAACCATCCCAATCCCGGCTACACCGGTCAATACTGCTACCCGCCAATTCTGCGCGCCGAGCGTTCCTTTCGGCAAGGTCATGATGGCAGCAACCAGAATACCCAGCTCGGTGATGGTGTAAGCCAACGCCCCTCCTAACGCACCATTATCAAATGCTTGATCTGTCCACGGCACCAACACAAAATCGAGCGGAAGGGTAGCCACCGTTGCGGCAATCATGATGATGTTCAGTACAGCCGTGCGCTCGGCAGCGATCAGTAACTGGCTCAACACCGTATTGAGATACGTACAGATCAGCACCAGACCCATCACGGCCAGCACCGCGCCGGTAGGCCGGAACGCTTCGCCGTAGAGGAGCAGCGCAATCGGTTCGGCCAGTGCCAACAATCCCAAGCCGATCGGCATACTCAGCGCCAGCATAATGTTGAAGATCGGGCGAACCGCTTGGCGCAAATAGTCTTGACCGGCGGCAAAACGTCGGGTCAGTGTAGGGAAGATCACGGTACCGATAGCAACCGGAAAAAACATCAGCGTACCGAAGAGATTGACCGCCGTACCATACCATCCTACCGCCTCTGTTGAGGCAAAAAGGGCAATAAATAGCCGGTCAACCTGTTGGTAAACCATCAAGGTCAAGGCCGTCACCAGATATTGTTTCGATTCAAGGAGCATCTGACGAGCAGCTACCAGATCAATACTCCAGCGTGGTTGGTGCTGGCGAAAGAGAAAGAAGGCATCGCCGAGAAACGCAACAAAGGCTGCTAACACGTTGGCCCAGCCGATCCAGATCACGTCAAACCCGGCAAAGAGCAGCGCGAGGCTAACGGCAGTCAACACCACCTTACTAATCACCGTCACTAAAGAAGCATAATGGGTTTGCTCGAGACCATTGAGTGCTGCGATCAAGCCGCCGCTGAGCACGGAAAAGAGGGTCATCAAACCGATAATCCAGATCAGCGCCGTTTGGGTGGGATCTGCCGAAATCACGGTTAGATCATACCCAAAGACCACCAAACAACTAACAGTCCACAACCCAACCCGCACCAGCATACTCGTCCCGATCAAAACACCGGTACGCTGCGGCTCACGGGCGACGGCTTTCATCAGGAACGTATCCATCCCAAACGTGATTAGCACACCGGCAATCATCCAGATCGAGAGCGCAATCGAAAGCTGTCCAATCGCAAGTGGTCCCAGAATACGGGGCTGAAAAATAGCCACCAGGAACGCCATCGCCCATGTCAGTAACTGGGCAGCCATCATTGCACTCGCATTGCGGGCCAGGCGCATTCCACTGATCGGTGGTGGAACCGAGTTAGTCGAGGCCTCAGTACTCACGGCAAAACTCCTCTCTGTGACCGATCACTGGATAACTGATCGAGTGGTACATAACAGCACGTAGTCCGATTCACCGGATAGTGCCAGCTCTTACTGAGGCCGACGAAGGGGTAATAGAGTTGGTCAAGACCGAGTAGTACTTTATCGCGACAATGCCATTTGATAATGCCCGACACAATCTGACGTAACCCTTGGCTCAAAAGCCACTCACCCAACAACACCAGCCCACCAAGATCACCACAGCGCACATATTTGCCGGCAATAGCGCCGGCACCAATCCCGTAGGAACGAAAACTCCGCCGCACCCCATGCCAACTTTGCCAATGGTGATGATATGCAACCGCTTGCGGTGTAAAGACAATCCAGCCACCAGCCTTGAGAGCGCGGTAGCCTAGATCACGCTCTTCCCACGCCCCCAGCGGCGCACCTGCCCCAATCAGCTCATCAAAACCGCCGAGCCGCTCAAATGCATCGCGCCGCATCCCCATGTTGTGGCCGTGACCGAAGCCCAAATTAAACCGATTGTTCCGAAACACGCGGCGCATCCCGTTGCACGTACCAAGTACTAACTCATCAGTATCGGTCAGGTGTGGCCCCGGCAGCACTGCACCAAATGCTAGCCAAACCTGTTCATCACGTAACTCGGCTACCAGACCACCGATCCAATCCGGATCGAGCACACAATCGTCGTTGGTGAACAGGATATACGGTGCGCTACCCATTGCCGCTCCGGCATTGCGCGTCGCCGAAATACCACATACTGGCCGTCGTAGATAGCGGATGCGCGGGTCGAGATCGGCGTGGCGGCGAACACACTCTTCCGTGCGGTTGTCTTCGCTCTGGTCAAGAACCCACAGGGTAAATAGGGGATACGTACTCTGGCGAATGCTGGCGATAGTAGCGTCGATTGCGGCGCCTCGCCCATAGGTCGAAATGACGACATCCACTGACGGCGTACTCATAGCCTTGCTACCTGCCTACTGCCATGGTCGTTGACGACAGCAGTGTACGCCCAAAAGCTTAAACTTCGCTGAAATGGGTATTACTCATAGTTAACGGGATCGTCACGTTCCTAAGCGGATCGTTTGATCGAAGGTTGACACATCAGTCGCTCAATCTCGCCGATCAAGTCGTCAGAATCGAACGGTTTGGTTAAGAAAGCGTTGACCCCAACACCGGCTGCCTTCACTTCATCCTGCTCTTTCGGGCTTGCGGTAATCATAATAATCGGCAATGTAGCGTAGCGCTCATCGGCACGGATCGCACGTACCAGTTCGATCCCGTCCATGCGCGGCATCGTCAAATCGGTTACAACGAGATCGACTGCAAACTGCTCAAGCCGGCGCAGCGCTTGTTCACCATCAGCAGCAGTGACCACCGTATAGCCATGCTGTTCAAGGACAAAACTCATAAGCCGATGGCTTGGCATGTAGTCATCCACGATCATAATCGTCGTCATGAGAGTTTGCTCCTTATGCAAGATGTTTCATCAGATGCCAGTGATTTCCATCAGTGCGTGATGTATAACTCACCCGATCCATCAAATGACGAATAAGAAACAGGCCATAACCGTGAATTTGTGCCTCGTTCAGATCAGGCTGTGGCACCGATTCGGGTTCAAACGTTTCGCCGGTATCGTACAAATCAATTTCTAGTCGCGGCGGCTGGGAATGGAGGGTGAGCGTGATGCGGATCCGCCCCTCACCGTCACGCCAATGCCGATAGGCATGACTGACAATATTGGTACAAACTTCGTGAGCTGCTAATTGCACATTATAGACTAGCGTCTCGTTGTGCACACCGATCTGCCGGAGCATTTCGGCAATTGTTTCGCTCAGCAAGCGCAGGTAGGCATAGCGAGCCGGCAAGTCGAGCCGGATTACTTCACTGTGTTGCAGGCTCACGGCTCCGCTCCTTTAAGCACAATAAGGGTCTGATCGTCATCTTGCGGATGACCGGCACTAAACCGATCGATAGCGCTGAACAGGCCGTCGGCAATCTCACGCGCCGATCGTTCGGCCAATTCATCAATTGCAATTAATAAACGCTCAATCCCGAACATTTCATCGTCTGCATTGCGTGCATCACTAAAGCCGTCGGTCGCAACCACAAGCAGATCACCCGGCCTGAGCGGCAGATAACGATTTTGAAAATGATTTACCGGCAAAATGCCTATCGCAGTGTTGTCGGCCAACAATAGTTCGGCGTTGCCACTGCGCGGACGGTAAATAACCGGAGCGTGACCAGCATTAGCGTATGCAATCTCTCGGTGTTCGGCTTCGTATTGTCCAACAAAAACGGTAGCAAAAACCCCAATCCGGGTAAAATCGTTGTAGAGGTCCTCG
This sequence comes from Chloroflexus sp., assembly GCF_056331925.1. Classification (NCBI taxonomy): domain Bacteria; kingdom Bacillati; phylum Chloroflexota; class Chloroflexia; order Chloroflexales; family Chloroflexaceae; genus Chloroflexus; species Chloroflexus sp. Next base: position 148,657 of record NZ_JBWGQH010000002.1, on the reverse strand, counting down.
TTCGATTGTCGCATCACCGACGCCGGTGTCGGCGAAGGCATAAACTGCGCTTTACTATGTAATGCAGTGCGCGTCATTGACATCAACAGCGCCGCCGATACCCCTTTCCCACTCACATCACCAATCGTGAAAATGAACGGGTGATTGGGAACGGTTATGAAGTCGAAGAAATCACCACCGACCTGAAGCGCCGGTCGTGAATAGGCGTACAGGTCAAGACCGGGTACTTCGGGCAACGTCCGTGGCAAGAGATCGGTCTGCACCCGACGGGCCAGATCCATCTCGCTCCGCAGCCGCGCTTGCTCGATCATTTCCTGATAGAGCAAGATCCGCTCAATTTGAGCACTAGCTTGCTCGGCAATCGCCCGTCCCAACTTCAATTCTGGTGCGCCAAAATCACCACTCCGATCGATCAGGCCGATGCTCGCCATGATCATACCGCGTACCCGGATCGGAAGGAGTAAGAGATTGCGCACACCGGGTGGCCGTCGCAGATCGCCATCACTTTCATTCAATACGATGGGGCGATCTTCGGTTTGCAGTTGCCAATGTAACCGCCAAATACTCTCCGGACTCAAGCGTTGTGGCGATGATTGCACGAGCAACGGTTCACCGCCATTGGTCGGAACATACGTTGCAAACCCGGCCTGTGCTTTTACCATCCGCTTCGCTTCAACAATGACCGTATCGAGTGTCTCCCGGATTGTCACCAAATCACGCATGGCTTGGGTGAGCCGGTAGAGCGCCAACTGTTGATCTTGAGTGGCAACGAGATCGGCTGTCATACATTGCAATTCGTACTCAAGCTGCAAGATATAGCCGATCAGATTCGCTTCAGCTTGCAACCGGCGACGCGCAGCTTCATCGCGCAAACCGGTCAACCGCAACTCACCGGCGACCTCGCCGTATTGGTAAATGGGGGCCGTGATGTCGGGTGCCAAGAGCCGTTGCCCTGCCGGCCAATACGCTAATGCCCTGCCATTCGCATAAACGCCAAACGCCTGCGCACCATGTGCTAACCACGCCTCGGCAAGTGCTTGAATGCGGTCGTATTGCAGGCTGAGTAGAGGGATCAACATGGGCGCCTCATGCATTCAAAACGTTGAGCGCGTGTTCTGCATCAACAAAGATGTTAAACGCTTTATCGAGCCGTGTCAGTTCAAAAATCATGAGCACCGGACGACGCAAACCACACAGAGCAAACTCACCTTGCGCCTGTTGACACCGCTTCATCGCCGAGACTAAGGTCGCCAGCGCGGTTGAGTCAACGAAGGTCGTTTCCGAAAGATCGACCAGTACCCGTGCTCGGGGGGCAGTAGTCGCCTGTTCGAGCCAATGTTGCACCGGCGGCGCAGTATTGGCGTCAAACCGACCTTCAATCGCCAGTACCGATACATTGCCGACGGTTCGCGGCTTCATTTCCATGGTTGCCAATCCTCCTTTAGCGCAAACTAAAAAAACGCTCACCAACAGTTTATCACCGGCTTTGTGGTGGCGCGAGATCGGCGGTGAAAATCCGACCGCTTGTTCGCTTCGCCTTTACCCGACGGTACCATGCAATTGGAGTGCGGATCAACAGATTCAAATCACCTTGCCAGGTATGCGTTGCGCTGTAGTATACATCGGCTATAATCACTGCATCCAGATCATCATCGGCAGCTTGGAGATACCACAAACCGGTCACCCCGGGAACAATCTCGTGCCGCCGCTGCTGCCACTCTTCGCGCAACCGTTCAGCTTCTTGCAGGGTCAGTGGTTTGACCCCAACCAGTTGTAAATCACCCCGTACCACGTTCAACAATTCAGGCAAGCGGTGGAACTCATAGGCTTCTAACCAAGCCCCAAACCAGAGATACCGTCCATCGGGGTGACGAGTGCGCCATCGCCAGAGAGTGAAGGAACGCAAGGTCGTTTGGCCGTTTGGCAACATTACCCGTTCACCAACCCGCGGTATGCCTACCAGTGGCCGGCCACCACTACCAATAGTCGCCAATAACCCCGTCAGTAACCATAACGGGCTGAGCACGATCAGGGCAATCAGAGCGCCGATCCGATTGAGCGTGCCGGCCAGCCGTCCTATCCCGGCGGTAGCCGCCGATACCCGCCCGATCAAGAATGGATCGACGATGGCTGTCTGCTCACCGGTCTCCGGATCAATAATCATACCGGGATAGACGATCCGCTGATTGATATTGACCAACTGACCAACATAAGTATCGGCCCAAATCGTGCTCGCGGTGACCGTAGCTTCATCGTCGATCATGCACCCTGCACCAATGACCGTACCGGGACCGAGTTCTGCTTCACGCCCGACCCAACAGTTGTCACCAATGTAAAGCGGTGGTGCGATGCGGACACTAGGATGGATCGAGTCATTCCGCCCCACCCAAATCCCAGGTGCAATCTTACGCCCACCGATCGAAGGGTATCGGACCGTCTCGACCGGTCCATCGGTGATCGTCGGATCAAGGGCACGATAGGCACTGTAGAGAAAAACCTGTTGCGCTGCGTGGTAATCGGTTAGGGTATGCAAGGGATTCCAATAGCCCTGCAACAGAAAACTCTGTATCGGAATGTCTTGCTCAAGCAGACGTGGCAGGAGATCGGTGGCAATCCGATAGCGAGTACGCAATGGAATCTGGCTCAAGAGGGGCGGTTCAATAATATACGCCTCGGTCAAAGCTACGGCATGTGGTGCAGACGTATCGGGTAGGATGGCCTCAATCAAGCCATTGCCGGTTACAATCGCTCCCGGCGTTTTCCATTGCTTATGCGGAGCATGGGTAATGGCAGTGATCATTGCCCCACTCTGTCGATGATAGGTCAGTGCCTCCTCAATGGGCAAATCGATAATTGCGTGACCCGGTAGCACAAGACACGTCTCGTTAATCAACGACCCTACCCAACGTAACGCACCCCCATCGGCCCACGCTTCGTTGAGCGTCACGTATTCAATCTCCACCCCCCATCGTTTACCACTGCCAAACGCAGCCGTGATCGGCGCGCTCTGTTCGTATAAGGCTATCAGGATGCGCCTGACACCGGCACGCGCCAGTATCTCAACCGTTGTCGCCATCACCGGACGATCAACAATCGGGAGTAACACATTCGGCAAGACATCGGTCAGTGGGGCTAACCGCCGATCCTCTGCTGTCGCTATCAAGAGGGCCATTGTCATCGCTTTAAGCTCCTTCGGCAGCTACATGCGAAGTTACTACCGGTGCAGTGGTAGCCGCGCGAACATCAGGGAAAATGGCGAGTACCAGATCGAGTTTCACCAATTGCAGCGTGCGAAGAACATCTGGAGAACAACCGGCAATCCGTAAGGCACTCCCTTGCTCACGGGCGAGACGGTCAAGCTTCACGAGCGTAGCCATACCGGCGCTGGCCATAAACGTCGTCCCGCTGCAATCGATCACTACCCGTGCAGCTTTGTTCAAAGCTGCACTGACCTGTTCAAGCACGGTCGGTGCGGTTGTGGCGTCGAACAATCGTGGCGCCGGAATGATCGTCCAACCGTGATCGGAAGCCAGTACGGTGGGTACCGGCTGTTGTTGTTGAATAATCCACGCCGCGACCGACGGTAAATCAGGAAATTGCTCGAAAAAACGGTTCAGGTGGAGTAGGTCGAGAATGCGCAAAATTGGCTCCTGCACATTGAGGAAAAACAGATCTCCACCTTGGGTGCGCGCGCGTTTGGCGAGCGCAACCAACGCACCGAGCGCCGAGCTGTCGAGAAACTGCGTGGCACTGAGATCGAGGATCAGGTATGGACTGGTCTCGAGTAACTGATATGCGGCTTGGTTAAACGGCTCAAGATTACCGGCCTCAAGCCGTACACCCACGGCCAATACCGGCCACGGTACGGTAGGTGTCGGTGGTGCGGGCGGCTGCTCTGGTGCAGATGGTAACGCCACCGGGACCATGCTCAACGCCCGTCCACGCTGCATCGCCCACCACTGACGAGCAAAAAAGTATCCGAAATAGACAAAATCATGCACGTACCGTTTCCACAGTCGGCGCGGCTCTTGGATCAGCCGGTAGACCCATTCGAGACCACTACGCTGCATCCAAAGCGGCGCCCGTTTGGTCACGCCAACGATCATGTCAAACGTCCCGCCAACCCCGATAGCAATCGGCACCCGCAGCTCGTGTGCATACATGCGGATCCATTTCTCTTGCTTGGGATTACCAAACGCGACCAACAGGATATCGGGCTGAGCCGCTTTGACTGCTTCCACCACCGAACGATCCATCTCCAATACCGAACTCGGCGGTGGTGAGAGCACACCGGCCACGCGCAAACCGGGATAACGTTCTTGTAAAATTGCCGCGGCCTTGGCTGCCACTCCCTCACGAGCACCCAGGAAGAAGATGGAATACCCACGCTGCGCCGCCCGCTCGGCCAATGCCGGTACCATATCGGCACCGGTTACCCGCCCCGGCAACGGCCCACCGAGCAACCGCGAGGCCCATACCAACGGCATCCCATCGGCTGTGGCCATATCGGCCTCTTGCAGGATGCGCCGTAATTCGGGATCGTGTAGGGCATTTACGACAAAATCGGCATTAACCGTTGCAATCTGGTGAAGACGACCGGTTGAGCGACCGACAGCGATAAATTCATCACAGCGGTCGAGCGCCTCGGCCATAGTAAGGTTATCGATTGGCACACCGAGAATGACGAGAAGTTTGCGCATGGTGTATCCCTCGTCAGTATGCACCGCGGCCCAGTAAAACCGCCGGAATGGTGCGGAGCAAGATCTCGATGTCTTTCCAGATACTTTGCTCGGCGATGTATTGCAGATCAAGTTCAACCCACCGCTTGAAGTCAAGATCACTGCGCCCCGATACCTGCTGCAAGCCGGTAATGCCGGGAATAGCGTGGAGACGGCCAATCTGCTCGTAGGTGTATTTTGCGACTTCGCTCGGCAGTGCCGGTCGCGGTCCTACGAGGCTCATTTCGCCTTTCAAGACGTTAAAGAGCTGGGGTAGCTCATCGATACTCAACTTGCGGATCACACGCCCAACCCGCGTGACCCGTGGATCGCACTTCATTTTGAACACCGGCCCATCGGCTTCGTTCTTCGCTTGCAATTCTTTCAGGCGTTGTTCGGCATCGACATACATCGAACGAAACTTATAACAATAGAAATGTTCACCGTCTTTCCCGACCCGCACCTGTTTGAAGATGACCGGACCCGGTGATTCAAGTTTGATGGCTATCGCGGTTATCACCATAATCGGCGCCGAAAGGACGAGTGCCACTATAGCGACCGAAATATCTAACACACGCTTAAGCCGAGCCAATAGCTTAGTACGAATAACCCAGAGCGATAATGTGAAACGTAAGCGCTGGTTAGCGCGTGTGCGCTGAAATCGCCGTTCGGCAAAGATGATCAGCATACGCTGACTTTTCCGATCAAGCGGTTCTTGCGAAGGTTTAATCGCGCTCATAGCTAAGTTCCCCTCATGCCTTGCTCACCTGTACTATACATCAACAAGCGAACAAAAATCTTACATTGATTGACCGAACAGTGACGAATATGTCACTGGCTACCGAATCGTTTGAGGCAGTGTGCGTTACGAACATCTCCAACAGTATCAGATGTTTACTCTAAAGTCTACCTTAAATATTAAATTATTGTTTTGTAGAAGCATTCACAAACTTACTTTCATCTACAGAGCCTTGTGATGATGTACTGAATGCAATGAATCATCTGCCCCTTACAAATCAATTTGTCAACAAACTATAGGACAATCAGCTCAGGAACATTGTCCGCAGTATCGCTACCTTCGAGGTTATTCAATGATATTCCGTCATCGCTTCCTTGTAATCTGGTTCGTCTTGTGGCTCACCGCTTGTAACGCACCGGTCACCACACCCACTGCTGCGACCATCCCCGCCGCTTCGACGCCAACATCGGTTACTGCTGAACCATCAGCGCTGTCTACCTCAACGGTACTTCCCTCCGGCCCGGTGATTGTGATCGATTCGACACAGGCCCGGCCTTTTCCACGCCAACTCCTCGGGACAAATGTTCCGGCGTGGCTTAACCCTATGCGACTCGGTGATGAAACATTTATCAGCCGCACTGCCGATCTGGGCCTGAGCCTCCTCCGCATGCCCGGTGGTAGCTGGAGCAATGCGTATGCGTGGGCCGATTGCGAAACGGGAGGCGAAGGTTGCTACTGGCCTTGGGCCGCAAAACCTTCAGATTTTCTGCGCTTCGCCCGTGCGGTGAATGCTGAGATGATCTGGACGGTCTCGATCAACGGTTCGGCCCAAGAGGCAGCAGCACTGGTCGCCTTCTTCAACGGCTCCGTCGATGATGAACGACCACTCGGAGTTGACGCACGCGGGCGCGATTGGCTGACGGTTGGTCATTGGGCGCGTCTGCGGGCCGAAACCGGCAATCCCACACCTTTCCCGGTACGTTACTGGGAAATCGGCAACGAGGTGTACGGTGCGAAACGAGATGTGGGGTCTAATTGTGCAGAATGGGGCTGGGAAGATGTTTGGACATGCGATCCGGATGAGTACCTCCACGGGGCAACTGTCAATGGAATTACCTACGATGGCTATTTGGCTTTCTACGATGCGATGAAAGCCGTTGATCCTTCGATCCAGATCGGGGCCGTGGGGGTAGAAAAACCCGATGAATGGAGGAATTGGGGGAACCGGGTAATTGCCGGTGCCGGCGAGAAAATCGATTTTTATGTTGTTCACTATTACCCCTACTTCCAACCCCCAGAAAACCCAGCCGGCGCATTGCAGCAACCTCAGCGCAGTTGGTCAACGACCATGGCCGACCTCCAGGCCGCGTTTAACCGCTACAGCGGGCGGCAAATACCGGTGGCCGTCACCGAATATAACCTTGTGGCCTTTCAAGATGCCGACAACGGCCAATTGATGCGTCGGGCGGTAAACATGCTCTTCATCGCCGATACCATTGGCCAGATGGCAACCAACGGTGTTACCATCGCTAATCAGTGGGATCTGGCGAATGGCCGAGCGTATAACGGTACCGATTATGGGTTGCTCGATGCCGATACGTTTGAACCAAACCCGGCTTACTACGCTCTCCAACTCTGGAGTCGGTTTGGAGATGAATTGCTGACGACCCAAACACCGTTCGATCCGGCGCAGACCCTGAGTGTCTATGCGGGTCGCCGTACCGATGGCACACTGACGCTGCTGGCAATTAACAAAACTGCCCAACCGCAGACGGCAATTGTCGTCATACCGGCAGGTCAATGGCGCGTTACCACCACAGTCGTACAAGCCTCTGATCTACTGGCCGAATCTGTCACCCTCGATGTCCGTGATAACGGTATGACAATCGAGGAAAGTGCCAACTATGAATACACCTTTGCACCATATACGCTCACTCTCTTAACATTCACAAAACCATAGCCTCAACCAGGAGGTGTCCGATGCGATGGGAAATCGTTATCCTAATTATCGTTGGTCTGCTCAATAGTGTAGCCATCACACAACCTGTACAAGCAGCAATTACCAATATCGGGGCCGGTGGCTGCCCGGTGAATACTATCGTGGGCGGCGATAATGTGGTCCAGAACGGCGATTTTGCCCAGGGTGCGGTCGGCTTCACCTCACAACTGATCAATCGCGGTAACGGTGTCTATCCTGATGACAACAACGGTGGCGGTTTTTCGATTCAGAGTGGCACGATAGTGTACCCGCCATTTGAAACCAACCCCTATATCTACGGACGGTCATTTCCCGGTGATCCACAACGTGATGTACCGCCTACCGACACCTATTTTTATTCAAACCCAAGTGCAGCCAATTATCAGGCAGGTAATGGTCGGGTCAATCTGTGGACGCAAACGGTAGCAGTTGCCCCCAACACGACGTACAACTTCTTTGCCTATTTCGACAATCTCCTCGACCCGGTGAAGAGTGCGAACGGTGCTGCCGATCCGATCATCGAATTGCGGGTCAACAATACCTCAGTTGGCACGACCGTGATCCCCAAAACGCCAGATCGTTGGGTACCGGTGCAGTACGCTTTTACGACCGGCGATAATGTTACGGGTATCACTTTGACAATCGATAGCCTCACCAATAACACATTTGGTGACGATTTTGCAATGACACAGATCAACCTCAAACAATGCGTCAGTGGGGTGGGCGTCGCCAAATTTGCCTTCCCGCCCGAAGCTGCTACCCACAATAGTGTAGAAGGGTTTCGGCTTGAGTATTGGATCACCATCCGGAACTTAGGTGCTGATCCGGTGACCAATCTGGTCGCTATCGATGATCTGGCTACCGTTTTTGCGGCTGCTGACGATTGGGATGTACTTGAACTCAGTGCCATGAATGAGAGTGCGTTTACCGTGTTGACGGTGAATCCCGCGTTCGATGGGAGTAGTGATCGCAATCTTCTCGCTGCCAATCAGAGTCTTGGTCCTGGTCAAAGCGCACGTATACGGTTGGTTGTTTGGGTCAACCCCCCGGAAGGCCCAACCGTATTTACCAACAGCGTCCAACTATCGGCGCTGTCAGGGAACGTAGTAGTCACTGATCTATCAATGCCCGGTCTCAATCCCGATCCCAACGGTAATGGTAACCCCAAAGAAGACGGCGAGATCGGAGCTACCATCTCAATCTTCTCACCGTACCAAACGTGGGTACCGATAGTGACCCGCTAGATGATAGGCGGTGTGGCTTTATCCGGCCAAAGAACGGATCGATTTCGCCGGCACACCGCCGACTAGTGTATTGGTCGGTACCGATCGCGTCACTACGCTACCGGCAGCAACAATGCTGCCGGTACCAACCACAATCCCGGGCAGGAGCAAAGCCCGTGCCCCAATCCACGCCCCTTCCTCGATCCGCACCGGCGCCGTGGTCAAGGGTCCGGCCCGGTGCTCAGCCCCACTAATCTGATGCGAGGTCGTGAGGATCATGACTTCATGACCAAGACTAACGTGATCGGCAATAGTGATATGATCGTTCAAATCAAAGAAACAATCGGTGTTTATGACACAATTTGCCCCAATCTGTAACCGATGTTGCACCTTGCCGTAGCCATGCAGGCGCATCGGCCCCATTATCACCGTGCCATGTCCGATCTGACAACCGGCTAAACGCAACAAACGCGGGCGCAACCGAGAAGCGGTGTAACGGGGTAACAGCCGTAACAATCCGCCAATGAACAAGAGTCGCGGTTGCAACGCACCCAGCTCTTCGGTGATAATGCGGTGGATTTTCGATGAAGTAGTGTTTTGCATGGTACTTCCTGTTGACTATTCTGAGCACGCTAGCCTCTGCACGTTCGCAGCGAGCGCGACCGGCATCGTTAGCCCTATCTTTTGCCCCTGATAGCTCTATTGTGCCAGATCGGTTCGCCTAATGCGATTAGGATGGGAATAGTCTGACGAAACTGTCAAGCACTGTCGCACACGAGAGGGAAGCAATGAATAGCCCCCGCTACAATACCAAGCCATTCCAATGCGCCGTTTTTCAACTCATCACCGAACAGTTAGAGACGACATAAATGACGAATTAACAAACTACCATTCACCCAAAATCATCGCTAAAACTGGTATGATGCTATTGGTGCCATCGAGCAATGTTGTGCTATCCATGAGCATAGAGAGGTTTGCAGTATGGTGCGCTTGATCATTCTGCGCTTACTAGAAAGCTTCTTTCGCCGGCCTTTGCTGAGTGTTGCACCTTTTGTGATCGGGGTGCTCTTAGGCGCCGGCTACATCTTACTCTCCCCACCAGAATTTTTGTCGAGCGGCAAGATTTATATTGAAAAAGATAGTCTCCTTGCTTCGCTCACCTCATCCAAAAGCGACGCTTCATGGTGGGTGACACCGGCCCAAGCAACGACGAACGAACTGTATGAGTTACTCGCTACCAACGCTTTTGTACGGGCAGCGATTCAGCAAACCAAACTCGAACCGTACATGTCCGGTGGACCAGATGTCGTCTGGGAAACGTTTACCTTCTTCCGTGACACAATTAGCATTAACCCGTTAGGCGATAAACTGGTTGAAATTCGTGCCACGACCGACGATCCTGAACTATCATATCAGATGGTCGTAGCGACGATGGATACCTACTTGAAATGGAAGTTGAACACCGATTTTCAAGAGAGTGTCGCAGCCCAAAAGTTTTTTGAAGATCTGATCGCTCCGTATCAAGCCGAAGTTGATCAGGCTCGTCAGGCATTAATCGACTTTCTCAGTGCTAATCCCGAACCGGTACGCGGCGATCGCCCGCCCGGTGAGCAGTTTCAACTCGACCAATTACGGGCAGCACTGGCCCGCGCCGAAGAACGTCTGAGCACGGCCCAAGAGAACGAAGAGAGCGCACGCTTGGCGTTGGTCAAGAACGAGAGCTTGATCCGGCAGACATACCAGATCGTTGACCAGCCCGAAATCCCGCTCAGAGCCGAATTCTCGATCACGACGTTCGTCAAGAATATGATCATTTTTGTCGTGATTGGTCTATTCCTTTCAGTGAGTTTGATCGGTGGCGGTGCTCTCATCGATCGCAGTCTGCGTTTTCCGATTGACGTGCGTAATAGTCTGAATCTGCCGCTACTCGCAGTGGTACCGCTGAGCCAGGAACCGATTACACCGACACCGATTGCAACGACCGCAGAGACTGACCAATCGATGCTTCAAGCCCAAGTACAGGTGAAATGACGTAAGGGTCAGAGTGCTACCACGACGTTGTTCCTTCGTCTGCATAGAGGAATGCTATGTTTAAGCAACAGAAAAAAGCGACGGCCACTATGCCGACCGACCTCCCACTCACCATCGAGACTGCCAACGGCGCGCTGCGTCGCTCGTTTAGTGGCGAACAGATCGGTCAACTTCGTCGCATGATAACCGATTTGCTGGTCGATCAACGCTTACCAACGCGGATCGGCTTTACGGCAGCACTGCGCGGTGAGGGGGTCAGTTTTATTACGTTAGCAAGTGCAGTGACGCTGGCCCACGACACCGGTAAGCACATTTGCGCCGTTGAGTTGAACTGGTTAGCACCGGGCATGCTACATAACCTCAATCCACCACCACCGGTTAGTGGCAAAAGGCGTCGCCGCGAACCGGCCCCACCACCACCACCGGTACCCAACCTACCCGGCATTGCCGAGATCCTGCGCGGTCAGGCAACCATTGACGAGGCACTCCTGGCGACGAACCATACCGGTCTATGGCTCTTACCCGCCGGTGTCGTTACCCTCGAACAGCGACCATTGCTGGCCCGTAGTTCTGAACTGCGTACTCTCCTCGATCGGCTCGGTGAACGGTTTGACCATATTTTGCTCGATCTGCCGGCGATTCTCCAGACGAGTGATACACTGGCGTTGGCGGCACTCGCCGATGCGTATGCACTGGTAGTTCGCCATGGGGTTACCCCGATCACCGAAATCCGACAAGCGTTGAGCGACATCGAGCACGTACCGGTGCTTGGCGTGATCCTCAATCAGGCGCGAATTGCCACTCCTCGCTGGATTCACCGCCTGATTCCGCAGGAGTAGACTATGAAGTTCTTCGTCGGCTTTCTCGTGCTATGCCTGCTTATCGGCGCGCTTACACCGCACTGGCGGCTGCGCGATCTGGTGGTCATTATGATCGGGCTGAGTGCGCTCGTTGTGGCAGCCTATTACTTCTTGAACGTCATCTGACCGGCACTAATGGTCGGTGAATAACCCTATGCTTGATCTCCTGGTTCCGCGTTATCCTGATGTGATGACGGTCGCCCGGCGCAACGAACGGCGCTGGTGGCTCCTCTTTCTTGCGGTGTGCCTGCTCGTCGGCGTGGTGATATTCTTGCTGCGCCGACGGATGAGTCCCGAGTCGGTGTTGTCGTTTTTGATCTTTGGTGGTGTCCTGTTCGCTACTGCCGTTCAACCACGGTTTGGCGTGTACGCTATTCTCGGTCTTACCCTTTTTGGCGACCGTTCATTGCATCCGTGGTACCCGTTTACCAAAAACTTATCGAGCCGCGAATCGATCATGTTTGTGTCCGACTCGTTTTCGCTCAGCCCGCAAGAGATCACGATTGTTTGGACGTTAGTGGTCTGGCTGGTACGGTCGGCGACCGAGCGGCGCTTACGGATTCATTTTGGTCCACTGTTCTGGCCGGCGGCGATCTTTCTGGTCTTCAACGCGATTGGGCTTGTGTATGGGCTGGCTAACGGCGGCAATCGGGTTATTGCCCTTTGGGAAGTGCGCTCCATCTTCTATCTCCCGTTAATGTTGTTGTTAGCCGGCAACTTGATCGAGAACCGCGCCCAACTAAATACCCTGTTCTGGATTGCTACGATTGCCCTGTTTGCCAAAGGTGTAGCCGGGGTTTGGTACGTTCACGATGTGCTGAAGTGGGATTTGGAAGGTGTTGAACGGATCGCAGAGCACGCAATGTCGATCCATTTCAACTTCTTCTTCGTCTTGCTGATCGCTGCTTGGCTCTATCGCGATAGTGCGGCACGTCGTTTCTCGATGATGCTGATGGCGCCGTTCGTCCTCTTCAGCCTGGTCGCCAACTTTCGTCGGGCCGGTTTTCTCACCCTCGGCATCGCGGTTGGCTTGATCGTTCTCTTGCTCTATATCGAACATCGTCGCCTCTTCTATATTATTGCCCCGACCAGTACCATCGCAATGGCTGCTTATCTCGTGGTCTTCTGGAATAATCAGGGACCGCTTGGCATTTTAGCCCGCGCTGTCCGGTCGGTGATCGGCCAGCCGAGTGCCCGTGATGCCGCGTCCAACATCTATCGCGATTTGGAGAATATCAATATTATGTTCACCATCCGCCAAGCCCCTCTCACCGGTATCGGGTTTGGTAACAAATTTTATATCGTGGTACCAATGCCTGATATTAGTGTGTTTGAATGGTGGGAGTACATTACACACAACTCGATCATGTGGGTGTGGATGAAGATCGGCATGATCGGATTTTACGCGCTGATCCTGTTACTCGCGATCACGATGCTCTACGGCGCACGGATGGTACGACTGATGCCGCACGGTCAGATGCGGGCATTTGCCCTTACTGCCACGCTGTACATCTTTACCCACTTCGTCTACGCCTATGTGGATATGTCGTGGGAAAACGGTAGTATGGTGTTTGTCGGTACGATGATGGGTGTGATTAATGCCTTACCACAAATTGCCGCCGGCAAACCGGTCCCGATCTGGCCATGGCGAGTGTTTAGCTCGCTACCCAACAAACCACGCACGTAGCATGGTTGCGGTATACTGCCTGTGAGCTTCTAGACAGCACCGAGGTACCATGTGGTGAGAGTATGCTACGACGTTTAGCGTTGTGTTTCCTCTGTGTTGTGATTAACCTCACCGGCTGTAGTCGCCGCTCAAGCGCCGATCTACCGCCGATCGTAACTGCAACCCCAACGGTTGCGCCGGTGTTTCAGGAACGACCGACGGCAAGCCCGTTTGTACCACCACCTACCCGCACTCTATTGCCAACGCGCCCACTGGTCACAGCAACGACCGTCGGCGATGACGACCGTAGTCAGTTGCAGGTTGATCCGGTCTATCGTGATGCACTGAGCACTGGCTGGAGCATCGCCAATAGTGCGTTACTGACCAGCGTGACCCTTACCGAGACGCAGGTCGTCGCATTGGGCCGCTATGCCATCGCCGTCACACCAAGCGAAAGCACCGGTATCTTGTTCTTCACCATTACCCCTGAGAGTGGGATTGAACTCCGCCGTGATCGCGTGGCCGCGTTGCGACTCCGGTTAAGTGGCGGTAATCTACCAATCGCCAACGATGCGATGACGATTGCAGTGGTGGGAAGTAATCGTTTCTCATACTGGACGCCAAATGACGATTCGGTCACGCTGAGCGGTCGTGTTACTAACAGCACCGAACCCCTCTTCCCGGAAACCCGTCTCTATTTTCTAGGGCTTAATCGTGCCATTGCACCGGGAGAATGGGCCGAGATTTACGTCTGGCTTGACGATTTGATCTATGAACCAGAGTATACCTACGTTACCGGTTTTTATCTTAAGACGAGTAACGATTTGGTACCGCAGTATTACGTTGATCAGATAGAATGGTTGGTGCGTGCAGAGTCATCCTCGAACCCATAGAGCATCACTACGGACGTTGCGCCCGATTACGAGCCGTTCGAATCCAATCGCGCGGCTTCACGCCGAGTAACAAGCGAATGTAGAGCCAGAGCTTCCACCCTAAAAAGAAGGGGGTAAACAACAACGACCGGTAGATCGACCACGGCGCGCGTACTAGCAGCAATCCACTGAGGACATATACCACTTGCCCACCAATGATAAAACCGGTCAGTGCCAGCGCTGCCGGTTCGCGCAGTACGATTGCGATCAACGCCACCAGGACACTCATACCGGTGACCACCGAAAACGGTGGGATCAGTTGCTCAATCGCCGCATCGATCAGCAAAAAGCTGTGTCGGCGCAACCCCTCGCGCAGCAATTGCGGTACATACCGACGCACCATTTCCAGCCGGCCCCTTTCCCATCGCTCATTTTGGCTCTGGGCCGCCCGGAGACTATCGGGCATCTCGGCCCATACCACTGCATCAGGCGCAAACATTGCACGCTCACCGGCAAGAATCAGGGTCATGTGATATTCAATATCCTCGGTGAGCGATGCCGTCCAGCGGTAGCGCCGCAAAATATCGGCGGCAAAGACCATGCCATTGCCCTTCAAACCGGTCGAACCTCCCAAAACCATGCGCCCGAGCGGACGCAGGTAGTGAAGGACGATCAATGCCACCGCCCGTATCCCCGCACTCCACGCCCCTTCTGGCTGCCGTACCGCGTAATAGGCCTGTATCACCCGCTCACCCCGCGCAAGGCGAGCATCCATCACGCGCAGAAAGTTCGGTGAGACAACCGAGTCGGCGTCAAGAATAACAACGGCGTCGTGCGGTTCGTTGCGTGCCCAAATCTGATGTAATAGCCATTCGAGTGCATACCCCTTCCCGCGCAGCACCTGATCAAATCGCTCATAGGCAATCGCACCGTGGGCCGTCGCCACAGCAGCCGTGCGATCGGTGCAGTTGTCGGCAACAACGTGAATGCTGTACAGATCACGTGGATAATTGAGTTGGTTGAGATTGGTCAGCAGATCGGGCAACAGGCGCTCTTCATTATGCGCCGGAATCATGATCACGAAGCGCGTAGTCGGTTGCGCGCGCAGCGGTGTTGTGCGGCGGGCAAACAACGCAGCTCCCGTCAGTAACAGCAGATAGCCCACGATTAACGCCAGCACCACGCCGGCAACCCAGTACACGACTGTCAGCACCAACCAGACGAGCGCCATCATAATCGCTCCTTCGGCTGCAACGGTGGCAGATCAACCCCGGTCTCACTTATCGTCTCGTAGAGGATGTTGGTCAACCTCACAGCGTAATGATCAAGATTCATTGTGGTCTCTATCAGACGTCTCCCAGCTCGGCCCATCCGCGCTGCTGTGTCTGGATTGGCCAAGAGTCGTTCGATGGCAGCTCGCAATGCCTCTGGATCGCGTGGTGGTACGTACAACCCGGTTTCACCCTCAACCACCACATCGGTTTGGCCGGGCGTGCGTGTACAGATGACCGCCCGCTCCATTGCCATTGCCTCAAGAATAGCCGTGACGCCGGCTTGGAACTCAACCGGTTCGAGCGGCATGACCAAAAACCGGCTATCACTGTAGAGTTGACGTAGATCGTACTGGCTAAACTTCTGCACCTGCACGTTGGGCGGGATCGGTTGGCCTTGCGTACTATCACGTTGCTTCGACCACGGGCTGGCGGCGGCCACCACCACATCGGCGGTGAGACCGGTCACGGCGCGCAACAGGGTCGGGTAGTCGCGCCGTTCGAGACCAACAGCACAAATCTGTGGACGGTTGGTGGGACGGGGCGGCGCATAACGCGGATGAAAAAATTGATCATCAACCATGAACGGAGTGAACGGCACCCGCTGCTGCGGCACCTGCCAGCGCTCGGTGATAAAACGCTGCTGCCACGTCGAATAGACGATGAAGCGGTCGATATGACTATGTACGCCAAATCGATCAAGAAAGACCATTTTCTTGGGAACCGACAGAATATGCACGATCATCAAGTGACGGGGACGGCGATTGGGGCTGAAAAACTTGAGCAATGCCGCGAGCGGCAACCCCACCTGCTCACCGTCGGTGAAAATCGCTTGATAGCGATGGCGACGGGTAAAACACGCCCACGCCAACAGCAGATTTGGCCCACCTAACCGCTCGAACAGCCGACCGACGACACCACTCGTTGCCCGTGCCGTTCGGTAATCGAGGAGATCGGCGCCGAAATGATGGGCTAGTTCAAGATAATCGGCGCGTGGGCGACGACCGGCAGCAATCTGTTGTTCAATATTGTCTGGGATAACTCCTGAAACGGTGAGCAATACTTGATTCACGCCGGAATCCTCTCTTTGCTACGAGACAGCTCAATTTCGCCTTTGATCACATCTAATAACCGACCGGCATTATGACGCGCATCGTACATCCGTGCTACATGGGAGCGCGCTTGTTCGCCGAACCGTAACCGCTCATCGGGCCGCAACACTAATCGGCGTAACGCCTCGGTGAGTGCAGACACATCACCGGGTGGGACAAGCAGGCCGGTCTCATTATCACGCACGATCTCCGGGATGGCAGCAACGCGCGTGCTGATCGCCGGTAAGCCGGCTGCCGCCGCTTCTGACAGCACCATTGGTAAACAATCACCGAAAGTTGGGAGAACAAAGATATCAGCTTGATGGTAGAGTGCTTTAAGTGGCGCACTGTTGGGTTGCATACCATGGTACACAAAGACCCCCGGCTCGTCCGGCGCCTGATCTTTCGTCACAAGATGAAGCTCGACCCCTAACGGACGCAGCCTGCGAAACGCGTCCAACAGCAACAAACCACCCTTGCGTTCGAGATTGGCACCGACAAAGAGAAGCTTCACCGGCCCCTCATGCGGAGTACGCGGTGTGGGCCGTTGCCACTCATGCACATTCACACCGGGGGGAATGACGGTTATCTTATCTGCCGGCACCCCATACCCCTCGATCAAGCCCTCTTTCGCCCACTGACTCCACGTAACCAGATGACGAGCCAAGCAAAAACAGCGCCGGTTAAGCTGCCACTTGATCCGTTCCAGCCACGGCGGGCCGGGGTCGTGTTGGTAGAAGGAGCCGAGTTGATCGTACTGCAACGGCGTGGCGTCGAGCGAAACAACACTTGGGTAGCGGCGCATCCAATCGGCAGCCAAGACGGCAGGGACCTGGGTGTGAAAGAAAAGGGCATCAATCGTCGCATGCTTGGTCAGTCGGCTCAGTGATCGCCGTGCGCGCAATCCAGCCCGTACCGTCCAATTACTCTTGTAGAGCGGGATACGTGCAGCAAGCCCATGCGTCTCGAACGGAATAAGCGCCCAATAGGCACGCACATCAGGATCACGAATGACGTTTGTCTGTAAGTTTTTGGCGTGCGTCACATGACCGAGCGCTTGTTCAAGCACAAAACCGATGTTGTACAATGCTGTCCCATTCATAGCGATTGCCTCAGCTACGCGATCCTCACCGCTCCCCAAACTTGTCGGTTCGTTACGTTGAGTATAACAAAACGGTATAACCTTTCTGTTAACGCAAAAATAGCTTGGCTTGCAATGTTGTTATGTACCAATTCACAGCACAGTGGGTAAGAAATAGAGTATGATGATACGATTATGAACAGTACTGTCAGATCGATCACATCAGACAACTGGCACCAAACCGTCATAACCTGGTGCTGCTAAAATATTCTGTGCGAAGCTCGGCTTGACAGAGAAGGAACCGGCATGCGTCTACGTTTGCTGATCGCCTTACTCCTTACGACACTGATCAACGCTTGTGGAACGTCACCGCTCCCAACACCGGAGCCGGTAACGCCTAGTCCAACGGCAGTGATATTGAACGAAGCGACCACGTTTAGCGAATTGAATGTGCGGCTACGCTTACCTCCCGGCTGGCAGAGTCGCATCGAGGGTGGAATGTTGCGACTTGCTCCAAACAGGACAGCCCTTGAAGCCGCTGTCATCAATGAGCCGACGATCCTCCTCGATACCACATCACTCGCTACCCTAACCACGCAATACGGTTCATCGGCTGCGAACCCGGAAACCATTTTCGAGCTGGCGAGTGGTGCGATCCAATCGGCCGGTTACACCATAGCGCCTACCAAACCGGTAAGCCTTGGCAACGCACACGGGTTAGTTGCCGATATTACCGGACCGACCGGTACTGGTCGATTACTCGTCCTCGTTGACGAGACCCGCGCAGTACGCATTCTGGTGCAGGCGGCAAACGACGAGTGGGCACGATCACAAGCGCTGATCGACGGCATACTGGCAACCATCGAGCTGCTCCCCGTACCATCCCCTACACCTACCCCAACCAATCTCGCCGCCCAACCACAAATTGTGCGCTCTGGACCACCGGGCTTTGTGATGCGACTTGGTGGGCGGAGTGGCCCGGCCAACAGCCGCTTCATTGCTGCCCGCGGCTTAGCTGCCGCACCCGATGGGACGATCTTCTTGGCCGAAAGCGGACGTGGGGTCTGGGTCTTTACCCCCGACGGGACATTACGCCAGATGTTCGGCGCCGATGAGCTACTCGACGCCTACGACGTAGCCCTCAGCCCTAGCGGCGACATCTACGTCGCCGATTATGGTCGTAACGCCATCGTTCGTTTTAGCAGCGATGGCACCTTCCTCAGCCGATGGGGCGGCCATGGCGACGCACCTGACCAATTTGGGCTTTCAGCACCCCAACGGATCGCAGTGGGGAGTGACGGCAGCGTCTACGCGCTCGATACTCGTCCCGGTGCGGATGGGCTAGCCGCAAGTAGTATCGTGCGTTTCAGTGGTGAAGGGCGCTTCCTTGAACGGATCGAACTACCACCCGATGTAGCTCCGGCCGATTTAGTCGTCGCCCCCGGTGGTGTCATCTACCTGGCCGAGAATTTTGCCGGCGTGATCGTTAAGCTTGCCCCCGACGGTACAGTTATCGCCCGCTTGGGTGATCCGGCCGATCCTACGCAATTCGCCGGACCGGTACTCGATCTTGATCGGGCCGGTTATCTCTATCTTGCCACCTATACCGGCGTCATCTTACGGCTGGCGCCCGACGGAACGATTGTCGCACGCGGGGGTGGTCCGGCCACTCCCGGCAGCCTACCAAACCCCGGCGAGATCAGTCTACCCAACGGAATTGTGGCCGCACCCGGTGGTGTGGTGTGGGTGAGCGACAACAGTGGTGAGTACAGCGCAATCTCGGCATTTCGGCTTCAAACCGACGCTACGGCCCTAGCCACGGCAATGGCACTCACGCCTACCGCCCTCGCAGTGGTCGAAACGACGCAGCAGTGGGTGGTCGCGGCTGCCACCAGCAGCTTCTACGCCCCCGACTACGATCCTGACGGCGTCATCGGCCCACCCGACGTACCTGGCTGCCAAGACAGTCCCGACGCTTGGGCGCCGGCCACCCCCGGCAGCCGTGAAACCCTCACCGTCACCTTTGCCGAGCCAACGTTTGCCAGTGCTCTGACTATCTATCAAAACCATCAACCCGGATACATCGCGCATGTCGAGCTTATCGATGAGCAGGGCACTGCACGAACGGTCTACCGCGCCGATCCAACCCCTGCGCCAGAGTGTCCATTTGCCACCACGATCACCTTCGAGCAAACACTCACACGCATTGTTAAGGCGCAAATCACGCTTGATCAGCGGGATGGCAGTTGGAGCGAGATCGATGCGGTGGCCTTAATCGGCATACCCTAACCAAAACGCTCTGTTCGGCAAAACAAGCCGCCCTGCCCGATACAAGGCAGGGCGGTAAGAGGCAGAGACCGGATGCGAGGCGCTAGGAATCAGATTGGTTGACGACCGATGATTGAGATTGAGAACGACGTACAAGCGACGGTCGTGTTCCCCACAATGACTGGAGATGTTGGCGCGCGTCGCCTGTTCGCCGATCCAACAGCATCACAAAGCGACTCGCATTAACCAAGCCCAGACGCTCAACCAACGCAGCCCATCCTTCCTCGATCAGCCGAGTCTCGGTTTGATTCATCGTATCTGCTCCTTAACTAATTGAAGGTCAGCCTCGACCATCATTTGCACGAGTTCAGGAAACGACGTGCGCGGTTTCCAACCGAGTTTTTGGCGCGCCTTACTCGCGTCACCGATCAACAGATCGACCTCGGCTGGGCGCATAAAGCGCTGGTCGATGACGACATAATCGCGATAGTCAAGACCGACACACCCAAACGCCAACTCGCAAAACTCACGAACCGAATGGGTCTCGCCGGTCGCGATCACATAGTCTTCGGGCTGATCTTGTTGGAGCATCAGCCACATCGCTTCAACGTAATCACCGGCAAAACCCCAATCACGCCGGGCCTCCAGATTTCCCAAGCGCAGTTCTTTATCAAGCCCAAGTTTAATCCGCGCCACACCGTGCGATATCTTGCGCGTGACAAACTCAAGCCCACGTCGCGGGCTCTCGTGGTTAAACAGGATGCCGGAGGTTGCGTGCATCCCATAACTTTCACGATAGTTGACGGTAATCCAGTGACCATACACCTTTGCCACCCCATAGGGGCTGCGCGGGTAAAACGGTGTTGTCTCCTTCTGCGGCACCTCCACCACTTTGCCGAACATTTCACTGCTCGACGCCTGATAAAACCGGATTTCGGGATCAACAATCCGCACTGCATCAAGCAGGCGGGTCACCCCCAAGGCTGTCGTTTCACCGGTAAACACCGGCTGGGGCCACGAGGTCTGCACGAAGGATTGCGCAGCAAGATTGTAGACCTCGTGTGGGCGATGCTCGCGCAAGACGTGGATCAGCGACACCTCATCGAGCAGATCGCCGGTCACAAGGGTCAATTTATCTTGAATATGTTTGATCCGCTCGAAATTAACGGTGCTCGAGCGTCGCACCATGCCGATCACCTCATACCCTTTGGCGAGCAAAAATTCGGCGAGATAGCTACCATCTTGCCCGGTAATGCCGGTGATCAGGGCACGTCTAGAAGCCATAGATTATCTTCCTCTCACGTATGCAACGCAAAACGTCAGCAAGACCACCTTGCCGCAACGTCCATAAACGGTGCTACTATACAACGAATCGGCGTTTGCGTCTGCTAAGTGAGTTACTATTATACCCATGAAAGAACCGCTTGGTCAACGGATTGACCGCTGACGCCGCACCGTCTTAGGACGGTACACGGATGTTGTGCCCATCCGTTCGCTTCGTGTGCATCCCTCTATCGTAGGACGGCACAACGCTGCGACCTTAAAATGACCATAGCCGGACGCAGCACGTGTCAGCCGAGCGTCTTGCCAGCTCACGAATAGCGATCTCATACATCGAGTTGGGATGATAATAACCGGCGCGCACACGATCGATCTCCTTGCCGGTTTATTTCCATGTGAACCGTTGCAGCTCGTCGGCGGAACAGATCATCTTGCGGTTGCGTCGAGCGACTCCCGTTTGGGGCTTGCCGCTCCGCCGAAGTCGAGTGACAACTCGCGCGCCTCCACCGTGATCGAGAATGGATTGCTACATTAGCTTTCGCCGCCGAGCGGGCCACCGTTCTGCGGGAAGAGTGGTGTCGGCGGCTTGAACAGCTCGCACAGAAAACAGCCGGGCTACCGGCGTAAGCATTGCGCGCCGCTGCGTGGCGGGATGGTTATTAGCTCACCAATTCGCCACGGGCGGCTGCTACCGCCTTCTGAGCGCCTTCGGCCAGCGTTGCCGCCGGGATCAGCTTTGAACCGGCCAGCAGGGCGCGACCGGCCTCTTCATTGGTACCGACAAGCCGCGCCACCATCGGCACATCCGTCGGTACTTCTGCGAGGGCAGCAAGGATACCACGGGCCACTTCATCGACTCGGGTAATACCGCCGAAGATATTGAACAATACAGCCTTGACGTTCGGGTCGGAGAGAATAATCTGCAAGGCTGCCTTCACCTTCTCTTTGCCGGCGCCACCCCCGATGTCAAGAAAATTGGCCGGCTCACCACCCGACAACTTAATTACGTCCATCGTTGCCATCGCCAGCCCGGCGCCATTAACCATGCAGCCGATGTTACCGTCGAGCTTGATAAAGGTAATATCGGCCTCACGCGCACGCCGTTCGGCTTCAGGTTCGGCAGAGGGATCGCGGAGGGCAGCGAGATCGGGATGGCGGAACAAGCCACTCTCATCGAGGAGTACCTTGGAGTCGAGGGCAAGCAGGTTGCCATCGTTCTTAATAACGAGAGGGTTAATCTCGGCCAATGATGCATCCGACTCAACGAAGGCGCGGTACAGGGCGCCGGCGATCTGGGCAAACTGACGTGCCTGTTTACCATCGCGTAAACCGATGCGAAACGCCAACTCGCGAGCCTGAAAATCGAGTAAACCCATTGTCGGGTGGGCAGCAATCTTAACAATTGCAGCGGGGTTCGTCTTGGCGACCTCTTCGATCTCAACCCCACCCTCGGCAGAAGCAATCATCGTAATTCGCTTGCTTCCACGGTCAAGGATGGCTGAAAGGTACAACTCACGCTCGTAGCTAATCGCCTCGGCAACCAACACCTTCTCGACCGTTAGCCCCTTGATATTCATCCCCAAAATCTGACCGGCCACCTGTTCGGCTTCTGCCGGCGTTTGGGCTAATTTAACACCACCAGCTTTGCCACGACCGCCTACGTGTACCTGTGCTTTAACCACCACCGGCCCACCGATCTGCTCGGCAAGAGCACGGGCTTCCGCCGGAGTTACGGCAACGCCACCACCCGTCACCGGAATACCGTAGCGCGCCAACAGATCGCGGGCTTGATATTCATGCAATTTCATGCCAGCTCTCCGCTACCAAACAGGAGGTATATCGAGTTGGAACAATCGTTCCAATCTGATCTTTGCGTGATAACTTCTGGAATAGTAGCATGAGAGGAGGTGAAATGTCAAACGTTTTGCCCGTACAAAACCTGTGCAGAGGATAGATATTTCCTTGACTACATGCGTCTTTGAAGGGTCAACTAGTGCAGCAAAACGTTTGACATCTCAAGCATGCATATCGGTGTACGGAGCTGGGTTGATGCGTTCAATCACTTGCCAGCGCATAATGAACCGCCACCGCCGGAGAAAAACTACACGCGATCAACTCTTCGACGAAGCCACGGCGCGTCCCATCGCAATTGATTTTGCGACTCGCCAACACGACATCTACCATTTCCGCATCGGCATAGAGTTGGCGGGCCAAGTCCGTCGACGAATTCGACAGCATCACGTAACAATTACGTGCGGCCAGTTGATGAAAAACCCTCGCCAAGCGACGCTGTTCGGCTTCATCAAAGCCACGGCGGGTATAGCCGGTAAAGGAGGCCGTCGGGCTAACCGGGACGTAAGGTGGATCGAAGTAGATAAAATCTCCCGGCTGCGCATGATCGAGCACCGTCGCGAAATCAGCGACACGCAATTCGACGGTGCGCAGCGCACGACTCACTTCACGTAGATTATCGCTATCGACGATTTGCGGGTTCTTGTAGTAGCCGAAGGGAGCGTTGAACTGGCCTTTGTTGTTGAGCCGGTACAGGCCGTTGTAACAGGTACGGTTGAGGAAGATGGTACGAGCTGCGCGTTCGACCCGGGGACGACGCGCGAAATTGGGTTGGCGATCCCAAGCACGGATCTCATAGAAGAAATCGCGGTCGGTAGCATACGGGCGTAAGCACTGCAATAGTTCGATCAGCGTCTCCACCTCATCACGCACGGCGATATAGCAATCGATCAGCTCTGCGTTCAGATCGCTGAGGATCGCCCCTTGCCGCAAGTGACCATGGTTCCACAGGTAGAAGAAGAACGCACCACCACCCACGAATGGTTCATGGTAGCGGCCAAAATGGTTTGGAATCCGCCGGGCAAGCTCTGGCAAAAGCTGGCTCTTGCCACCAGCCCACTTGAGAAAGGGTCGCGCAGGCACACGAAACTCCCTGACCGGCACGGCAAACGCACCCGTCACCCAGCCATGATCGCAGAGCCGCATTATACCATATCGCTATACCCAGGGAACGTCGTGAATCGCTATATAATGGAAGCCGCCGACAGCCTGTGCTTTACCTATTGGTATGTACCCATCGTTAGAGGAAGTTATGCAGATCACGATCCGGCCCATCGCCACGTATGCCGAATACCTTGCCTGCGAACAACTCCAACGTCTCGTTTGGGGCAGTGATTTTACCGTGCCGTTGAACATGCTGGTCACCGTACAGCGCAACGGCGGATTGGTTTTGGGGGCCTTCGTCGGTAATGAACTCGTTGGCTTTGTGTTTGGTTTTTTGGCCCGCACTGCCGATGGCCGATTAAAACACGCCTCACATATGGCTGCTGTCCGGCCCGATCTCCGTGATCTGCGGATCGGTGAGCGACTCAAGCAGGCGCAACGTGAGTTTGTCCGATCCCAAGACCTCGAATTGATCACGTGGACATTCGATCCCTTGCTGGCTCGCAACGCCCATCTGAACATCCACAAGCTCGGTGCTATTTGCCGCACCTATATGCGGAATGTGTATGGGCCGGAGCCGGAATTGATCGATGGTATCCTGCCAAGTGATCGGTTTCAGGTCGAATGGTGGATCGTTCAATCGCCGGTTGACCGACCACCGACCGAACACGTTGTGACAGCACCTCTGATCAATCCGTCGCTCGATGCGCCACCGGCTATTGGGCACGAACCGACCGCTCGGTTGCGCATTCCACTTGATTTCAGTGCGATACAACAACACGATCCTGGGGCAGCACAAGCTTGGCGTTACCATTTCCGTGCCTGCGCCGAAGCAGCTTTTGCCGCCGGGTACGTGGTGGTCGATTTTGGTCGTATTGATACGACCTTCGGCGCGTATGTGTTGGTCAAGCTGAGCAGCTAGCCCTGAAACCGCTCAGTGAGCTGCCACCATCGGCCAATCAGTACCGCATGCAACCAGTTTGACACATGCCGCCGAGCACCGTACAATCAAATTGCAATCATACCGAACATTGTCATAGCAATCACCGACAGCCCGGACTCACGCAGTGCGTAGTGCAGGCACGACTCTTGTTGACATCTAATAACATCATAAAGAACGCAACCCGCACGTATGGTACGTATGGTTAAGGAGGAGCCATGACCGTTAAGGCGCCACGCGCTCGCTCGCGCCGCACGGAGACCCCGTCTGTACCCGACCTAGCCGCAGTTGGCGAGGGTCGGCGGCGGGTGATCATCGAAGCGGTTGAACCGATCATTGATGGCGGACGCTATCCGGTGAAGCGGATCGTCGGCGACACCATCACTGTGCGCTGTGATCTGTTTGCCGACGGTCATGATGAGCTAGCAGCCGTCGTGCGCTACCGTCCACTTGGCGCCAAGGCATGGCATGAGGCACCGCTACGCCACTTCGTCAATGATCGTTGGGAAGGACAATTTCCGCTCACGAGCATCGGTCGTCACGAGTTTCAGATTGTGGCATGGATCGACCGCTTTGCGACATGGGTACATCAGCTCGAAAAGCGGTTAGCAGCCGGTCAAGATGTGCGGGTTGATTTGCAGATTGGGGCCGCACTTGTCGGCGAAGCGGCACGGAATGCCGATGGAGCTGACGCGGCCGTCTTGCACGTTGCCGAGGCGGCACTGATTGCCGGTGATGTCGATACGGCCTTTGCCGGCGAGATCCATGCGCTGATGGCCATCCATCTCCCACGCCGTTTTGCCACCGAATCGGAGATCTACCCGATCACGGTCGAGCGGGAGCGCGCGCGGTTTTCGGCGTGGTACGAACTCTTCCCCCGCTCGACGGCGACCGAGCCGGGACGACACGGTACCTTCCGTGATGTGATCAAGCGGCTTCCCTACGTTGCCGAACTCGGATTTGATGTGCTCTATTTGCCACCGATTCATCCGATTGGGTACACCTTCCGCAAAGGCAAGAATAACAGCCTCATCGCCGGCGCCGACGATCCGGGCAGCCCGTGGGCCATTGGCAACGCCGATGGCGGACATATGAGCGTTCACCCTCAGTTGGGTACGCTCGACGATTTTCGGGCGTTGGTGGATGAAGCCCGTAAGTATGGGATTGAGATCGCCCTCGACATTGCGTTTCAATGCTCACCCGACCACCCATACGTGCGTGAACATCCTGAATGGTTCCGTGCACGCCCCGACGGTACCATTCAGTATGCCGAGAATCCACCCAAGAAATACCAGGATATTTATCCGTTCGATTTTGAGACGGATGCGTGGCGGGAGTTGTGGCAAGAACTGCGTCAAATTTTTGTCTTCTGGATCGGGCAGGGAGTACGCATTTTTCGCGTTGATAATCCGCACACCAAAAACTTTCGATTTTGGGAGTGGTGCCTCAACTCGCTGAAAGCTGAATATCCTGATCTCATCTTTCTCTCGGAAGCGTTTACCCGCCCGAAGGTGATGTATCATCTGGCGAAAATTGGTTTTACCCAGAGTTATACGTACTATACATGGCGTACCACCAAGGCCGAAATCACGCAGTACATGCGTGAACTGACGACGCCACCGGTCAGTGATCTGTTCATTCCCAACTTTTGGCCTAATACACCCGATATCCTTACCCCTCAGTTCTACCGAGGCCAACGCACGGTATTTATCACCCGCGCTGCAATGGCAGCTACGCTCACGGCCAGTTGGGGTATGTACGGCCCAGCGTATGAGTTGATGGAACACACGCCGGTACCTGGCCGTGAAGAGTACATCGACAACGAGAAGTACGAAATTCGGTACTGGAACCTTGATGCGCCGCACAGTCTGCGCGGCTTCATCGCGCAACTCAATCGGATTCGTCGCAACCACCCGGCCCTCCACCGCAACGACACCCTACGCTTTCATCGCGTTGATATTGATTTTCACGAGCACGAGTGGTTGCTGGCCTACAGTAAAACCTCGCCCGACGGGCAAGATATTATTCTGGTAGTAGTCAATCTCGACCCGGATCACACCCATCGAGGTTGGGTACAGGTACCGGTCGCCGATTGGAACCTTACCAACATCTATCAGGCCCATGACCTGTTAACCGACGCTCGCTATCAGTGGTCGGGCGAATTTAACTATGTCGAACTCAGTCCAGCAGCTCCGGTGCATATTTTCCGCATTCGCCGCCTCCGCCGCGACGAGCGAGGGTTTGAGTACTTTGCCTGACAACGTTCTCAGTTCGGTGAACGGGAAGTGGTGAGCCGCACACGGTGCGGCTTCTGGCGTCTCTGCTAGAAGGTCGTACAACCCAAGAGCGCTTTCGACGACCGGCAAGCTACGCATCGGCCGAGAACAATACTTAGCACACGCATCCGGGGGATCAGCCCCCGCTCGCCACCGGGACTTGACCTGTTTGAAAGAGGAAACCTGTATGCCTCGCACACGGCCTGCCAAGACACCGACGGTTATCGCCGATGATCCACTCTGGTACAAAGATGCCATCATCTATGAAGTGCATGTCCGCGCGTTCTGCGATAGCAACGGTGACGGTATCGGCGACTTTCCCGGTCTGACGAGCAAACTCGATTATTTGCAGGATCTCGGCATCACGGCAATCTGGTTGCTCCCCTTTTATCCATCACCGCTGCGTGATGACGGGTACGATATTGCCGACTATACCAACATTCACCCCAATTACGGCTCCTTATCCGATTTCAAGGTCTTCATACGCGAAGCGCATCGGCGCGGTTTGCGCGTCATTACCGAGTTAGTCTGTAACCACACCTCAGATCAACATCCGTGGTTTCAACGTGCCCGCCGCGCGAAACCCGGTTCGTCGGCACGTAATTTTTATGTATGGTCGGATACGCCCGACCGCTATAAAGACGCACGGATTATTTTTAAAGATTTCGAGACAAGCAACTGGACGTGGGACCCGGTGGCCCAAGCCTACTATTGGCACCGTTTTTATAGCCATCAGCCCGACCTGAACTTTGAGAACCCGGCGGTACAGCGCGCCGTGTTTAAAGCGATGGAGTTTTGGCTCGATCTCGGTGTTGACGGTATGCGGCTCGATGCCATCCCCTATCTCTACGAAGCCGAAGGTACCAATTGCGAGAATCTGCCCGAAACCCATGCGTTTCTCAAGCGCCTACGCCGGCATATGGATGAAAAATACCACGGCCGTATGTTTCTGGCCGAAGCCAATCAATGGCCGGAAGATGCGGTGGCCTATTTCGGTGATGGCGATGAGTGTCACATGGCCTTTCACTTCCCGGTCATGCCACGCCTCTTCATGTCGGTTCATCTCGAGGATCGCTACCCGATTATTGATATTATGCGGCAGACACCACCCATTCCTGAGAACTGCCAGTGGGCGATCTTCTTGCGCAACCACGATGAGCTGACGCTTGAGATGGTTACCGACGAAGAACGCGACTATATGTACCGGGTATACGCCCGCGATCCACAAGCCCGGATCAATCTCGGCATTCGCCGCCGACTCGCGCCGCTGCTCGGCAACCATCGCCGTAAAATCGAATTGATGAACGGTCTTCTCTTCTCCTTACCCGGCACACCGGTGATCTACTACGGTGATGAGATCGGGATGGGTGACAATATTTACCTCGGTGATCGCAACGGGGTACGCACACCGATGCAATGGAGCGGCGACCGTAATGCCGGTTTCTCACGCGCGAATCCGCAGCAGCTCTATTTGCCGGTCATTACCGATCCGGAATATCACTACGAGACGGTGAACGTCGAGACGCAGAGTGCAAATCAGCATTCACTCCTCTGGTGGACAAAACGGCTAATTGCACTGCGCAAGCGGTATTCGGCATTCGGACGTGGTACGCTCGAGTTTCTTTACCCCGAAAACCGCAAAGTGCTCTGCTTCTTACGCAAAACTGCCGATCAGATTTTACTCGCCGTCTTCAATCTGTCACGCTTTGTCCAAGGGGTCGAGATCGATCTCTCACCTTATCGTGGACTAATGCCGGTTGAGCTGTTTGGGCAAGTAGAGTTTCCGCCTATCGGTGATCAGCCGTACTTTTTAACCCTCGGCCCGCACAGTTTCTACTGGTTTACCCTGGCCCCGCAGCGGGTTGAAGGGGTACGGGTCACGATGCCACAGCCTGAAACCGAGCTAACTGAGATACCGGTTGATGCTATCGAGTGGGATGCGATCTTTTACGATGGTCGGCAAGTCCGTCTCGAGCAGATCTTACCCGATTACCTCCGCTACCGACGCTGGTTTGGCGCCAAGACGCGCAAGATCAAGCAAGTAAACATCATCGAGTTTGCCCGCCTTGATTATGCCAGCGGCCCGGCCTACCTGACCTTACTGAACGTGCAGTATGTCGAGGGCACCCCCGAGCTGTACATGCTGCCGATGGCTTACGCCGAGGGAGAGCGGGCCGATCAGATACTTGCCGATCAGCGGCATATGGTCATCGCCCGCCTGAGAGTTGGCCGCCGACCCGAAGCGGGTATCCTGTACGATCCGCTTGGTGAGCGTCGGTTTGCTTCGGCACTTCTCGAGTTGACGATCGGGCGACGACGACTGCGCGGCGAAGCGGGTGGGGAGCTGGTCGGCGGGACAACCCGTGCGCTGCGTAAACTGCTCACCGGCAGTGATGGTCTCGAACCGAGTTTAGTGCGCGGTGAGCAGAGCAATTCATCGATCAACTTTGGTAGTCGCCTGATTATGAAGCTCTTCCGCAAGATCGAACCGGGTCGTAATCCCGATCTCGAACTTGGGCGTTTCCTGACCGAAGAAGTCGGTTTTCCACACACACCGCCGGTAGCCGGCTTTATCGAATATCAGCGTGGTAAAGACGAACCATTGACACTTGCGATTGTGCAGGGCTATGTCCAAAATGAAGGAGACGCCTTTGATTACGCCCTCGATGTGGTGCGCCGGTATTACGATACGGTATTAACCCGCGCCGATCTGACACCACCGCCGGTGAAAGCCAGTGTCGCCGAGTTGGTTGCTGCGGCGTTCAACCCACCTTCCCCGCTCGCCGAAGAACTTATCGGCGGTTACCTTGAATCGGCACGGTTGCTTGGTCAACGTACCGCCGAGATGCATCAGGCACTGGCAAAAGGGAGCGGGCCGGCAATGGCGCCGGAACCCTTCTCAACCCTCTATCAGCGCTCGATCTACCAGAGTGTCCGCAGCCTGATCGGACGAACCCTGCAAGACCTGCGCAAACTATTACCATCGTTACCACCAGCGGTGCGTCCGGCTGCCGAACAAGTGGTACAGCGTGAAGAAGCGCTGCTCGCACGCCTCCATCGCATCACTGGCGACAAGATCGAGACGGTACGCATTCGCATCCACGGTGATTATCATCTTGAACAGGTGCTCTTTACCGGTAAAGACTACATGATCATCGACTTTGAGGGCGAGCCACTCCGCCCGATCAGCGAGCGGCGGATCAAGCGCTCACCACTCCGCGATGTCGCCGGGATGTTACGCTCATATCAGTATGCAGCTTACGCCGTGCTCTTCAGCCGTAATGGCACGACAGACCATCCCGAAGAGATCGAACGGCTGCAACAATGGGCCGACTTCTGGAGCTTTTGGGTCTGCGCTGCCTTCCTCGAGGGCTATCTATCTACGGCCCGCAATGAGCCGTTCATCCCCACCGACCGTGCAGACTTTGAAGCACTGCTCGAAACCTTCGTGATTGAGAAGGCTATCTATGAACTCAGTTACGAAATGAATAACCGACCCGATTGGCTGCCGATCCCGCTCAATGGCATCTTACGCCAATTGGAGTAACTAGACCGTTGGACACGATTTGGTACAATCAGTTGTACCCCACTGCAACCATATATGAAGGAAATAGCTATGAGTGAAGGTGAGCAAACCCGCCGTACCCGACGTAAGCAAGCGACACCGGTCACCGAAGCGACGGCACCGATGACCGCAGCAGAGGTTGAACATACGACTGCCGAAGTATCTGAACCGTCGGCAGCTACCACGGCGATGATGAAAAGTATTCTGAGTGAGGATGATATTTATCTCTTCAATCAGGGTACCCACTACCGACTTTACAACAAATTCGGCGCCCAGCCGGTGACGATTGAAGGCGTACCCGGTACCTATTTCGCAGTGTGGGCGCCGAATGCTGAATACGTCGCCGTTATTGGCGACTGGAACAACTGGGACCCCGGCGCACATCCGCTGCGCCAGCGTGGCTTTTCCGGCGTGTGGGAAGGGTTCATTCCCCACATCGGCAAAGGTATGCGCTACAAATTCCATATTGCCTCACGCTATTATGGCTACCGCGAAGACAAGACCGATCCCTTTGGCAGTTATTTTGAAGTAGCACCACAAACGGCGGCTATTATCTGGGATCGGGAGTATACGTGGTCGGATCAGCAGTGGATGAGTGAACGCGGTCAGCGCCAGCGTCTCGGTGCGCCGATCTCGATCTATGAGGTTCACCTCGGTTCATGGCGACGTAAACCGGAGGAGGATAACCGCCCCCTCACCTATCGGGAACTGGCCCACGAGCTGGTCGAGCACGTGAAAGAATGCGGCTTTACCCACGTAGAGCTGCTGCCGGTAACCGAACACCCCTTCTACGGCTCGTGGGGCTACCAATCGACCGGGATGTTCGCGCCGACCAGCCGGTATGGCACTCCGCAAGATTTTATGTACTTTGTCGATTATCTGCACCAGCACGGTATTGGTGTGATCCTCGATTGGGTACCGAGCCACTTTCCGACCGATGGTTACGGGCTGGCGTATTTCGACGGCACACATCTCTATGAACACGCCGATCCGCGCAAAGGTTATCATCCCGACTGGGGAAGCTATATCTACAATTACGGTCGCAACGAGGTGCGTAGCTTTCTGATCAGTTCGGCTCTGTGCTGGCTTGACAAGTTCCATATTGACGGTTTGCGCGTCGATGCTGTTGCCAGTATGCTCTACCTCGACTACTCGCGACGACCTGGTGAGTGGATTCCGAATGAATACGGCGGTAATGAAAATCTGGAAGCGATTAGCTTCTTGCGTGAACTGAACACCCAAATCTACAAGTATTATCCCGATGTGCAAACCATTGCCGAAGAGAGTACTGCATGGCCAATGGTTTCGCGTCCAGTCTATGTGGGTGGGTTGGGCTTTGGCTTCAAGTGGGATATGGGGTGGATGCACGATACGTTGCAATACTTCCGCCGCGATCCCATTTACCGCCGCTTCCACCACAACGAGCTGACCTTCCGTGGCCTTTACATGTTTACCGAGAACTACGTACTTCCACTCTCACACGATGAGGTCGTTCACGGCAAGGGGTCGCTGCTCGATAAAATGGCCGGTGATGTTTGGCAGAAGTTTGCCAACCTACGCTTGCTCTATTGCTACATGTTTGCCCAACCCGGCAAGAAGCTGCTCTTCATGGGCGGTGAGTTTGGGCAATGGCGGGAATGGTCACACGATACGAGCCTCGATTGGCATTTGCTGATGTTCCCTTCCCATCAAGGAGTGCTTCGGCTCATCAGTGACCTCAACCGACTTTACCGCAGTGAATCGGCTTTGCACGAACTTGACTGTGATCCGAAGGGGTTCGAGTGGATTGACGCCAATGATGCCGACGCCAGTGTGTATAGCTTTTTGCGCAAGAATCGGCACGGCGAGACGATTTTGGTGGTGCTGAATGCAACACCGGTAGTCCGCGAAGACTACCGAGTCGGCGTACCGTTTGGTGGTTGGTGGCGAGAGTTACTGAACAGCGATTCGGAATACTATTGGGGGAGTGGGCAAGGAAATGCCGGTGGTGTGATGGCTGAAGAACTACCATCGCATGGACGGCCATTCTCGTTGCGCTTGCGCTTGCCACCGTTGGGGGCGTTGTATTTTAAGCACTGTCCGTAACGCAAAGGCGCAAAGGCGCAAAGGCGCAAAGGCGCAAAGGCGCAAAGGTGCAAAGGTGCAAAGTCTATGTTCAATCTGCCACAACCCGGTGCGGTTTACCGCAGCGATGGTACAACTGCCTTTACCTTATGGGCGCCAACTGCTGCGACCGTTGAACTGATCGTTCTTGATCCGAAACCCCGGACAGTGACGATGAAACCGATCGGATATGGCTGCTGGCATGGGGTCACGGAGGCGCCACCCGACACACGCTACCGCTACCGACTCGATGGTCAACGGGAGCGACCTGATCCGGCATCGCGCTGTCAACCCGAAGGTGTGCATGGCCCATCGGCAGTTGTCGATCATAACTTCGACTGGAGTGATGCGGCGTGGCGCGGCGTACCCCTCACCGATCTCGTGATCTACGAGCTACACGTCGGCACCTTTACCCCAGAAGGAACCTTCACGGCCATCATCCCCCATTTACCGATGCTCCGTGATCTCGGCGTGACGGCTATCGAACTTATGCCGGTAGCCCACTTCCCCGGCCAACGTAATTGGGGCTACGATGGCGTCTATCTCTACGCTCCACACACGGTCTATGGGGGCGTCAAGGGTCTGAAGCAATTGGTCGATGCCGCCCATGCCCACGGTATAGCCGTTATCCTCGATGTGGTCTACAATCACTTTGGTCCTGAAGGCAACTATTTGTGGGACATCGCACCGCCGGCGTTTACCGATCGCTACCGCACACCGTGGGGATCGGCGATCAATTACGATGGTCCCGACAGTGATCTGGTCCGCTGGTTGATCATCGAGAACGCCCTAGAATGGCTGCGCGAGTATCATATTGACGGCTTACGGCTCGATGCAACGCATGCGATCTTCGATGTATCGCCGTACCACCTGCTTGAGGAGTTAGCCGACCGGGTACGCGAACAAGCGATCCGCCTTGGTCGTCCGGCGTATCTCTTCGCCGAGCACCCGCTCAACGATCCGCGCTTTGCCCGTCCTAAGGTCCTCGGTGGCTACGGTTTAAGCGGCATTTGGTCGGACGATTTTCATCACGCCCTGCATAGTTTTCTCACCGGTGAACAAAACGGGTACTACGCAGGCTTCGGTAGTTTGGCACAGATAGCGACGGGCATCGAGCGTAGCTTTGTCTTTGCCGGTGAATATTCACCGCACGCCCGCCGTCGCTTTGGTCGCGATCCTTCCGATCTTGCCCCCGAACAATTTGTGGTCTTTTTGCAAAACCACGACCAAGTCGGTAATCGTGCTATCGGAGACCGACTAGGGGCAACGTTGAGTGAAGCGCAATTACGGGTTGCTGCCGCGACGGTGCTGCTCAGCCCGTATACACCGTTGATTTTCATGGGGGAGGAGTATAACGAGCCGGCGCCTTTTCAATATTTTACCGACCACAGTGACCCGGCGCTCATTACCGGAGTACGCGAGGGCCGTAAACGTGAGTTTGCCGACTTCTTGCGCCCCGGCCAAGAAGTGCCTGACCCACAAGATCCGACCACATTTACCCGCTCGAAACTCAATCACGCTCTACGCACGGTCGGCAGGCACACGGCCCATCAGGCTTTTTACCGCGAACTGTTGGGGTTACGGCGTAAGCTACCGGGGTTGCGTCAACGGCCCCGTACCTACGTCCATGGTCAGACAATCGTGGTAGAATGGCCGCACATCCGGCTGCTGCTCAATTTCGGCCCGGATTCAGTGCGGATCGAACTGCCGGCAGCATCCTGGCAGATCCGGCTCGATAGTGCAGACCCGCCCGCAGCAATCTTAGACGGCACGAGCATCACTTGCAGCGGGCATAGCGCTGTGCTGCTAACCTCACACGATGAGTAACACTCGCGACCTCAATCCCATACGGTCAGCGAGCGATCTCACCGTGTATTGGCTGACTACCGCAACTCCGTCTGTCGTGCAACACATACCTGTAGTCAAACAACCTAACGGAGCGTCTACCATGGCCGAGCGGCTGATTTGTATTCACGGTCATTTCTACCAGCCGCCACGCGAAAATCCGTGGCTCGAAGCAGTCGAACAGCAAGACTCGGCATACCCCTATCACGACTGGAACGAGCGGATTACCGCCGAGTGTTACGAGCAAAATGCTGCCTCGCGCATTCTTGATAGCCAAAACCAAATTGTTCGCATTGTCAACAACTATAGTCGGATCAGTTTTAACTTTGGCCCCACCCTGCTAACATGGTTAGCCGCTCATGCACCGCAGGTGTATCAAGCGATCCTGCAAGCCGATCAGGAAAGTCACCATTACTTGGGAGCTGGCTCGGCGATGGCACAGTGTTATAACCACATCATTATGCCACTCGCATCGCGTCGCGATAAGGTAACGCAAGTCATCTGGGGTATTCGCGACTTTGTCCATCGCTTTGGACGGGAACCCGAAGGTATGTGGCTCCCCGAAACGGCAGTTGATCTGGAGACGCTCGACATCATGGCCGAACACGACATCAAGTTCACGATCCTTGCACCCACGCAAGCTAGTCATGTGCGTAAAATCGGCGAAATGATTTGGCATGATGTAAGCGGCGGGCGGATCGATCCGACGCAGCCGTATCTGGTGAAATTGGCGAGCGGCCGCGCTATCACGGTCTTCTTCTACGATGGGCCGGTCTCGCGTGCGGTAGCGTTCGAGCGACTTCTTAGCAGTGGGGTTGGATTTGCCAATCGGCTGGCCAGTATTTTTAACGACCAACGCTCATGGCCACAACTCGCTCATATTGCAACCGATGGTGAGACCTACGGCCATCACCATCGCCACGGCGATATGGCATTGGCGTATGCCTTACACTACATCGAAGAAACCGGTCTGGCGAAACTTACCAACTACGCGGCGTACCTACAACGCTACCGGCCAACGTATGAAGTACAGATCATCGAACGCACCTCGTGGAGTTGTGCGCACGGTGTGGGGCGCTGGTCAACCGATTGCGGTTGCAGTACCGGCAGTAATCCCGGTTGGAATCAGGCATGGCGTGCGCCGCTACGTGCTGCCCTAGACTGGTTACGCGATACGATTGCGCCACGATTCGAGGGTTATGCCCGCCGTCTGTTGCACGATCCATGGGCAGCGCGTGATGATTACATCAGCGTTATTCTTGACCGTTCACCGGAAAACGTCGCCGCTTTTATCGGTCGGCATAGCCGTGGCCGGCTGGATGATCACCAGCGGATTGCAGTCCTGAAGTTGATGGAGCTGCAGCGCCACCTGATGCTGATGTATACCTCGTGTGGCTGGTTTTTCGATGATCTGAGTGGGATCGAGACGATACAGGTCATGATGTACGCCGGCCGGGCTATCCAACTGGCTCACGAACTGTTTGGTGAAGAGATCGAGGGTGAATTCCTCAATCGACTGGCACAAGCGCGCAGCAACCTGCCGTCACGGGGTAACGGACGCGATCTCTACGAACGGCACGTGCGTCCGGCGATGGTCGATCTGCGCAAAGTCGGTGCTCATTATGCAATGACTGCCCTCTTCAACGGAGTAGGTGAACACGAACAGATCTATGCCTACACCGTTGAGCGTGAAGATTACCATCTCTTGCTAGCAGGAAAGTCGCGATTGGCACTTGGCCGCATTCGCATCATCTCCAACATCACCGGGGAATCCACTCGCCTCAGCTTCGGCGTCTTACATCTCGGCGATCACAACATATCCGGTGGTGTCCGTGAATACCAGAACGAGCAAATATACCAGCAACTGATTGAAGAGTTGAGCGAACTCTTTCTGCGCGCCGATATACCTGGCGTCATTCGCATGGTCGACCGCAATTTTGGTCAAGAACAATATTCTCTCAAACTTCTCTTCGGTGACGAGCAGCGCCAGATCCTCAATCGCATTCTTACATCGAGCCTTGCTGAAGCCGAAGCTGCCTATCGCCAAATCTACGAAAATCACGCGCCGCTGATGCGCTTTCTCGCCAGCATGGGAATGCCGGTCCCGCGAGAATTTCAGATTGCAGCCGAATTTGCCATTAATACCGAATTGCGTCGCCTCTTTGAAACGGAACCTCTCGATTTTGACCGCATTAACAGCCTCTTGCGCGAAGCACAGCGATCGGGGGTGACGCTCGATGCAGAAGGGCTTAGTTATGCACTGGCCCGTACCATTCGCAATATTAGCGAGAACTTCTATCAGAATCCGGAAGATCGCGCATTGCTGACTCAGCTCGATGCTGCGGTCGGCCTGGCGCGCAACCTCCCGTTCGAGGTTGATGTCTGGCATACGCAAAACGTGTATTACAAGTTGTTGCAAACCGTGTATCCGCAGATGGAAGCCGATACCCGTGCCGGATTTGCCGATGCTTATGCATGGATTAGGCTCTTCCGGTCATTGGGAACTAAATTGCGCTTCCGTCTGCCAGCAGGAGAGCCATGATTGATGCAGAATTGCGTATTCCCCGTGCCACGTACCGCCTACAACTGAACGCCGATCTCACGTTTACCGATGTCGCCCATCTGGTGCCCTACTTCGTTGATCTTGGAATCAGTGATCTCTACTTTTCACCAATCTTGACCCCACGAGCCGGCAGTCGTCACGGCTACGATATTACCGATCATTCACAACTCAACCCTGAACTCGGTGGCGAGGCCGGATTCACCCAGCTTGCCGAGACCTTACGCGCTCATCAACTCGGTCTGATCCTTGATGTCGTACCCAACCACATGGGGATTGGCGATCCGCGGAATGTGTGGTGGCGCGATGTCCTGGAAAACGGGCCAAGCTCAATCTTTGCCCCGTACTTTGACATTGACTGGGATCCGGTGGCGCCCGAATTGCACGGCAAAGTGCTGTTACCGGTGCTCGGTGATCAGTACGGGGTTATCCTCGAACGAGGTGAACTACGTTTGTACTACGACGACGATGGCGGGTTCAGTCTGGGCTATTGGGAGCACCGGTTTCCGTTGAATCCGCGGAGCTACGCCGACATTCTGACGCAAAAGCTTGATGATCTCCTGAGTAACCTTGGTAGCGATCACCCTGATGCAATTGAGTTGCAGAGTATCATCACTGCTATCGGTTACCTGCCTTCACGTCACGAGGTATCACCTGAACGGATAATTGAGCGCAACCGCGAGAAAGAGGTGATTAAACGTCGGATTGCGACGCTGGTCGCGAATAGTGAACCGGTACGTCAGATGATCGCGCAAGCACTGGCCGACTACAATGGTGATCCGTCCGATCCAAAAAGTTTTGACTTACTTGATGCGTTACTTGCCCGTCAATCGTACCGGTTGGCGTTCTGGCGGGTAGCAACCGAAGAGATTAACTACCGTCGCTTCTTTGACATCAACGATCTAGCCGCCATCCGCGTCGAACTTCCCGATGTCTTACAAGCTACTCATGATCTGATCATGCGCTTGTTGGCCGAGGGGATTGCGACCGGCGCCCGCATCGACCACCCCGATGGCCTCTGGCAACCGGCCACCTATTTTCGTCAATTGCAAGAGAGTTACCTACGGTATGCCGCCGCATTCCGCTTTGGAGGGAGCGCCCCTGCCGATCTCGATGAGCAGATCCGGCGACGACTCGCGCAGGCTGAGCGTGGTGAACGGCCATGGCCGCTCTACGTCGTCGCCGAGAAAATTCTGAGCCATGGCGAACCGTTACCCTCGGATTGGGCCGTCGCCGGAACAACCGGCTACGATTTTCTGAACCAGATTGGGAGCGTCTTGATCGACCGCAGTAGCCAGCGAGCAATCAACCGACTGTATCGCCAATTTGCCGGGCCGCAGCCCACTTTCGCCAATCTGGTCAATAGCAAAAAGAAAGAGATCATGCTCGTCTCGCTCGCCAGTGAAGTCAATACGCTCAGTCATCTACTTGACCGGCTGGCCGAACGCACACGACGTTACCGTGACTTCACTCTGAACAGCCTGACGTTTGCCATCCGCGAGGTGATTGCAGGGATGCCGGTGTACCGTACCTACATCAGCTCTGATGGTGTTGTGAGCCAACGTGATGAGCAGGCAATCCGCATGGCGGTGCGCGAGGCAAAGCGACGTAACCCACGCACAGCAGCGCAGATCTTCGACTTTATCGAGGATACATTGCTCTTGCGCAATCTTGACCTCTTTGCGCCGGAGGTACGCGATGATGTGGTGCGCTTCGTGATGAAGTTCCAGCAACTCAGTGGGCCGGTGATGGCGAAGGGTGTGGAAGATACAGCATTTTATGTCTACGATCGCCTGGTCGCATTGAATGAGGTAGGTGGTCATCCCGAACTCTTCGGCTGCGAAGTGAGTGAGCTACACGCCGCCGCTCAAGAACGGCAGCGCCACTGGCCGCACAGTATGGTCACCACTTCTACCCACGATACCAAGCGTAGCGAAGATGTGCGCGCACGGATCAGTGTCCTTAGCGAGTTGCCCGATGAGTGGCACCGACACGTGATCCGCTGGAGCCGACTAAACGCGGCTAAGCGCAGTACCATCGAGGGTGGGATGGCGCCGAGTCGTAATGATGAATACTTGCTCTATCAAACACTGGTCGGTACGTGGGAATCGATGGATCAGCTTGAAACCTTTACCCAGCGGATCGCTGCCTACATGGAGAAGGCAACCCGTGAAGCTAAGGTGAATACGAGCTGGATCAACCCTAACGCCGATTATGATGTTGCCGTCCAACGCTTTGTGCGAGGTATTCTCGATCCACGTCGCTCGCGTCGTTTCCTCGATAGCCTCGATGCCTTCGCCCATCGGATCGCCGTTTTTGGACGGTGGAATAGTTTGACCCAGACGATTGTCCGTCTCACCACACCGGGTGTGCCCGATCTTTACCAAGGATGCGAATTGTGGGATTTTAGTCTGGTTGATCCGGATAATCGGCGACCGGTCGATTTTCAGCGTCGAGTAGCACTCTTGGCCGATCTGCGTGCCCGACAGGCGGCCTGCGAGAAGGCTGCACTAGCCGATGAGTTGTTGGCGTCGGCGGCAGATGGACGGATCAAGCTCTACACGATTGCTACGGCGCTTGATCTCCGTCGCCAACGACCCGAACTCTTCAGTGCCGGTGAGTATCTACCGCTGATGGCAAGTGGACCTGCTGCCGAACACGTGATCGCCTTTGCGCGTCGGCATCCGAGTGCCGGTGAAGCAATCACGGTTGCACCGCGGCTTACGGCACGCCTGAGTAACGGGCATGAATTACCGCCGATCGGTGAGTTGTGGGACGAGACATGGTTGCCCTTGCCGCAGAGTACGCCAGGTAGCCGGTATCACAACCTTTTCACCGGCGAACGTCTCGTCGTGACCGAGCACTCGGCAACGCCGGGGCTGGCCCTCGCCGAGATATTGCGGCGCTGGCCGATTGCCCTGTTGGTGCGTGAAGATTAGACGAACGGCATGGTAGAAGCGATAACGCTGCACAATGGCTCATATCGGCTAAAACTTCTGTTTACCTTCATCAGCATTTTCGGCTATACTATTTATGGTTACCTGATCGCCTGATCGCCGTCGATGGGGACGGAACGTAAGCGTATGAGTGTGCGTCTTCGTTGTCGTGCCCCGCTACGGCGAACCGTGGCGGGTATTTACTATTGGCGCATAGCTAGAGGGAGGGATTCTAATGACCGTCTCGATCAATGAAATCAGCGCCAGTCCGAGCTTTGGACACGATCTACCGCCGCATACCCTTCGCGATATGCTCCGGTACATGATGTTGGCCCGGGCACTCGATGAGCGTATGTGGGTGCTAAACCGAGCCGGAAAAGCGCCGTTCGTGATTAGTTGTCAGGGGCATGAAGCTGCTCAGGTCGGCGCGGCGTTTGCCTTACAGCGGGGCAAAGATTTTATCCTGCCTTACTATCGTGGCTTAGCTACGGTGTTGGTGATGGGAATGACGCCGACGGAAGTGATGCTTGGTCTCTTTGCACGCGCCACCGATCCAAGCTCAGGTGGTCGCCAAATGCCGGCTCACTACGGATGTCGTCGTCTCAAAATCGTGACCCAATCGTCGCCGGTCGGCACGCAGATTGCGCATGCTGCGGGGATTGGTCTGGCCGAGAAGATCAAAGGTGGTGATGCGGTAGCGTGGGTATCGTTTGGTGAAGGGACCACCAGCCAAGGCGATTTTCACGAAGCGCTCAATTTGGCAGCCGTACACCGGCTGCCGGTCATTTTTCAATGCGAAAACAACGAATACGCGATTAGTGTTCACCAACGGCAGCAAATGGCTGTAGCTAGCGTTGCCGACCGTGGCCCAGCCTACAGTATTCCCGGTATTAGTGTCGATGGTACCGATGTGTTGGCCGTCTACGAAGTTACCCGCCGCGCCGTTGAGCGAGCTCGGCGTGGCGATGGTCCAACGTTGATCGAGGCCCGGGTGGTACGGATGACCGCGCACTCGAGTGACGATAACGACCGCACCTATCGCCCGCCACACGAACTAACATTGGTGCGACACCAAGATCCCATTGTGCGTTTTATCGCCCAACTGCGCGAACACGGCATCTTGAGTGAAGCCGACGAGCAAGCGATGCGCACCGAAGTGGCCGAGATCGTTGATAAAGCGACGACAGAGGCGGAACAGGCACCGATGCCCGAACCGGAGACGCTGTGTGACCATGTGTATGCGCCGGTGCGTCCACGCCGTTAACGCAGAGATGCAGAGGGGGCAACGGCGGAGTACACACAAAGGCGCAGAGACGCAAAGGGATGGTGGGGGATGGGGCAAATGCGCTTGGGGCGACCATCCAAAAAATCTTAGCGACCTTTGCGTGCTTAGCGGCTTTGCGTTAAACGTATTCACGGAGGATAGTATGCCCGAGATGAACCTGCTCGAAGCGATCCGGCAGGCCCTCGATGAGGCGGCGGAGAGGATGGTACACACAAAGGCGCAGAGACGCAAAGGGATGGTGGGGGATGGGGCAAATGCGCTTGGGGCGACCATCCAAAAAATCTTA
>NZ_JBWGQH010000002.1:0-106733 GCF_056331925.1 Chloroflexus sp. | reverse complement strand
TGCGTTAAACGTATTCACGGAGGATAGTATGCCCGAGATGAACCTGCTCGAAGCGATCCGGCAGGCCCTCGATGAGGCGATGGCTGCCGATCCGCGCGTTTTCATTTTCGGTGAAGATGTTGGGAAACGCGGCGGTGTCTTCCGTGTTACCGAAGGGTTGTACGACAAATACGGACCGATGCGAGTGATCGATTCGCCATTGGCCGAGAGTGTGATCATCGGTGCGAGTATTGGCGCGGCACTAAATGATATGCTGCCGATTGCTGAAATCCAATTCGCCGACTTCATTGCCCCGGCGTTTAATCAGATTGTGCAAGAGGCGGCCCGTATCCACTACCGCTCGAACGGTGATTGGGAAGTGCCGCTGGTGATCCGTGTGCCATACGGTGGCGGAATTCACGGTGCGCTTTACCATAGTCAGAGTGTTGAAGCCTTCTTTGCCCACGTGCCCGGTCTTAAGGTGGTGACGCCTTCAACCCCCTATGACGCCAAGGGCTTGCTCAAGAGCGCCATCGAAGACCCGAACCCGGTGCTCTTCCTCGAACACAAGAAGACGTATCGCCTGATCAAGGGTTTTGTCCCGGAAGAGGATTATCGAGTGCCGATTGGTCCCGCCGACATCAAGCGACCCGGTGAGGATATATCGGTCTTTGCGTATGGTCTGATGCTGCATTACTGCCTCGAAGCTGCACAAACACTTGCCGCCGAAGGAGTGAGCGTTGAGGTTGTCGATCTACGCACGCTGCGCCCGCTCGATACCGAGACGATTCTGGCCAGTGTACGGCGCACCGGTAAGGCACTGATCGTCCACGAAGACAATCTGTTTGGCGGATTTGGCGGTGAGGTCGCGGCGATTATCGCTGAGCACGCCTTTGAATACCTCGATGGGCCGGTGATGCGGATCGGTGGACCCGATGTGCCGGCAATGCCATTTGCTCATTCGCTAGAAACAGCGTTTATGCCGTCACCAACTTCGATTGCGACGGCAATGCGCCGGCTCGCAGCCTATTGAGGCATGTCAGTCAAGATACGCCCGTGACAGATAGCAGGTGAATTTCCATGATCGACATCAAAATGCCCCAACTCGGTGAGAGCGTTACCGAAGGTACTGTTGGCCGCTGGCTGAAGCGGCCCGGCGAACCGGTCGCGAAATACGAACCGTTGTTGGAAGTAGTTACCGATAAGGTCGATACGGAGGTACCGGCGCCTGAAGCTGGTGTGCTCCACGAGATTTTGGTTCCCGAAGGTGAGACGGTGCGGGTCGGGACGGTGATCGCACGACTCGCACCGGCAGGGGCTGCGGTGAGCACGCCACCACCGGTGACCGTAAGTGCGGTAGCAGTCTCCACGACCAGTGCCTCGGCAACCACCACGACAACGGTGGCTCCACCGGCCAGTGATGGGCGTAATACCTATCTCTCGCCGGTCGTAGCGCGGTTGCTCGCCGAACACAACCTCGATCCGGTGCAGATTCGCGGTACTGGACAAGGCGGGCGTATTACCAAACAAGATGTTATGCGCTTCCTCGCCGAACGTGAACGCCAAGCGGTGGCCGCGCCGGCTCCCACACCCGCACCGGTCGCTGCTCCTAC
The DNA here is from genome assembly GCF_056331925.1 of Chloroflexus sp. Taxonomy (NCBI): domain Bacteria; kingdom Bacillati; phylum Chloroflexota; class Chloroflexia; order Chloroflexales; family Chloroflexaceae; genus Chloroflexus; species Chloroflexus sp. The sequence continues at coordinate 105,141 of NZ_JBWGQH010000002.1, read as the reverse complement.
CCCGGCTCCCACACCCGCACCGGTCGCTGCTCCTACCCCGGCTCCCACACCCGCACCGGTTGAGATTCCTGCTGATGCTGAATTGGTGCCATTGACGCCAATGCGGCGCAGCATTGCCGAGCATATGGCTCGCTCGGTGCGCACCTCGCCGCACGTCACAACTGTGATGGAGGCAGATTTGAGCCGCGTGCTCGCCCATCGAGCCGCTCATCAAGAAGCCTTTAATCGGCAAGGTGTGCGTCTCACGCTTACCCCATATTTCATCATTGCCGCTATTGCCGGACTACAAGCCGTACCGGTATTCAACGGCAGCTTCACCGAGCAAGGTATCATCCTACATCGCCGTATTAATATGGGGATTGCAGTTGCGCTCAACGAAGGTTTACTGGTGCCGGTTATTCCTGATGCTGACGAGAAGAATCTGCTCGGCTTAGCCCGTGCCGTCAACGATCTCGCCGAGCGGGCACGTACCAAGCGTCTGCGCCCAGAAGAAACGCAAGGTGGTACGTTTACCATCACGAACCACGGGGTGACCGGCAGCCTATTTGCGACGCCGATCATCAATCAGCCGCAGGCAGGTATTCTCGGTATCGGTGCAGTGGTCAAACGACCGGTAGTTATTTCCCAAAATGGGCTTGATGCCATCGCCATTCGTCCACTCTGCTACCTTTCGTTCACCTTCGATCACCGAATTGCCGATGGCGCCACCGCCGACCGATTCCTCGCTACCGTTAAACAGCGGCTCGAACGTTGGGAGAGTTAAGGTTGGATCGATAGGTACTGAGGAAGGTAGAGAATACACTCACCTTCCTCAGGCTTATCCGGTCGGCTAACGTATTACTCGGCGAAACGATCACGTCCAATCTCGCTTCGCATACCCTCGTAGGTCTTTGGCTGACTCTCTTGCCTTCACTAACTTACGCATAGATAAAACTACAATTTTAGCTATCTTCATCAAAATCCAAAACCCATTCCAACGATAACAAGACAAAAACGTTGGCATGAAACGACTAATCTACAAGGACAACATCTATGGATCGTGCTTATTTTTACACTTGAGATGATGCGGTAGGCCACGACATAGTAGACAGTCGCAATTAAGCGTGTTATATTCAGAGACAAACTTGAGCTATATTCTGAGCATACCGGCATGCAAGAGATTGTCATTCCCTTTCAGATTGTGATTGGCACCCTCAGGCCACAAGGCTACCCATTGCGTGCTTTATGCGGCGAACGCAAGGCCGAAGCGACGATGTCACCGCCATTGCTGACGGGATCACCGGCGGACATGGGGGTCGAGCTTGGCAACATGCTGCTACAAGCACCCATTCGGAGACTGCTTATCGAAGCTGCCCGCGATGCTATCGAACAGGGCGCACGGATGCAGATGCAACTGGTAATAGAACCCCCAGAATTAGTAGCCCTCCCGTGGGAATGGATGGCACTGCACAAAGGCGAACAGCATTGGCAACCGGCTCTCCGTGAAGATTACACCCTTGTGCGCATCAGTCCTCGTGCCATCCGACCATTACCACCTCGTCGGGTAAGTGGGCCGCTCCGGCTCTTGATCGCGGTTGCGCGCGGTTATGAAGAAACCGCTGATACGCTAGGCGAGGCGCTGATCGAACCCGTTCGGGCTGGTCTGTTGGTAGTCGACCGACTACGCGACGCAACGGCTGATGAGGTGGTAGCCGAGTTGGCCGCCGAGCCGCGCCATCTGTTGCATATCATCGGCGACATCGAACAGCCGCTACGGCAAGCCCCTCGGCTCCGCTTGGGCCGTGCGGTAAATGCCAACGAACTGGCCGAGCTGCTGGCAAGCCTCGATGATCTCCGGTTGATCACAGTAGCCGGAACGCCATCTGAGGCTTGTACCATCTTTACCGCCAATCTCCATGCAGCCGACGGTCGGGCCGTGGCCGCATTACCCGACGTAAACCCAACCGCCCAAGCCCACTGGAGTACCACCTTTTATCAAGCACTGGCAAGCGGTGAACCGGTTGATATTGCAATGACGATTGGCCGCACGGCGTTGATGAACGCTGTCGAATCTTGGGGCGCACCGCAGCTCTACCTCGCACCCGGCGGCGAACAGCTCTTTCGTCCCGGCGAACCGCCGATTGCACCGGTTCCACCGGAAGCAATCCGTCCCCTTCGGCAACTTTCAGCACCGTTACGCCGACCACGTTTCACCCCCGCCGAAACGGAGGTCGGTACACCAACCCGCCGACTCCAAGCCTTGACGCGCCGGTTTCATCTCCAACCACAAGTGGTCGCTCTGATTATCGCCAGCTTGGTCCTGATCCTCTTAGTCAGCCAAGTGATTAATGTGCCGGGCAATAACGCGCTCCCGACCTCGGTGGCTACCCCAACTCCACCGCTGTTGCTCGATCCAGTGCGGATTCCGGTGCCAACACTCTTTCCTACTCCATCGCCTTAAAATTGGCAAGATATGATAACGGTATTTGTAGGGGTGCGCCGACCGACGCTTTAGATTTCTCGCTGCGCTCGCAATGACAGGGGGTGGGTGCTGTGTTCGCAATGACACGGAGGGGGACACGTGCCGCGTGCGCCGACCGACGCTTTAGATTTCTCGCTGCGCTCGCAATGACAGGGGGTGGGTGCTCGCAATGACAGGGGGAGAGTGCCGTACTCACCATGACACGGCGGGGCGCGCTTGCCACACCCCTGCGCATCGACCTGCACCATCCGTGAAGAATTCGGAGTATAATGTACAAATACAACTAGATCGCCCTTAAACTTGCCATTAGTAATGTTTTAAAATCGCAAAAAGTCGGGTATATTAGGAACATTGCTATCTATAGGTGGTCTCCTCTCATAGGTTTTGGTGGTTCCTTCTTGCCAGCATACCACATTGAGTGGCTATTCTCTAAAACCGTTAGGCTCTCAGGGTCTTAGCCCCAAAACGATATCCACAGTACCAGAAAGGAGTACTAATGCCTATCCCCCTTGATGTTGGATACGCCGATCAGCTTGACGCTACTGACGATCTGGCCGGCTTTCGCCAAGCGTTCATTAATGATGATCCTGATCTGATCTATCTCGACGGCAACTCATTGGGGCGGTTACCACGAGCGACGGTTGATCTGGCCGCCGATCTGGTGCAACGACAATGGGGTTGCCGTTTGATTCGTGGCTGGAATGAGGGGTGGTTTGATCTGCCCGAACGGATCGGTGCTAAGATTGCCCGCCTCATCGGCGCCGAACCCGACGAAGTGATTGTTGCCGATAGTACCTCGGTCAATCTGTTCAAATTGGTCATTGCTGCCCTGCGTGCTCGTCCTGGGCGTGAGCGAATTGTCAGCGACGATCTGAACTTTCCCTCCGACCTCTACATTTTGCAAGGCGCGGTCGATCTACTCGGCGGACGGCATGAAATTGCTCTCGCCTATTCGAGTGATGGTATTCACGGTCCGGTCGAGACCATCTTGGGACTACTTGATCAAACTACGGCACTCCTTACCTTATCGCATGTAACCTTTAAGAGCGGCTTTCTGTACGACATCAAAGCGCTCACGGCTGCTGCGCATGCCGTGGGAGCTTTGACCGTCTGGGATTTGAGCCATTCGGTAGGAGTGGTGCCTATTCATCTTAAGGAAAGCGGCGCCGATATGGCGGTAGGCTGCTGTTACAAATACCTCAACGGCGGGCCAGGTGCACCGGCGTTTTTGTACATTCGCCGTGACCTGCAAGAGCAATTGGTCAACCCTATCGCCGGCTGGATGGGGCAACGCAATTTGTTTGACTTCGATCTCGCTTACCAACCGGCTCCCGGCCTACGTCGGTTTCTGATCGGTACGCCGCCGGTGGTTTCGCTGGCGTTGATCGAACCGGGAGTAGATTTGTTACTGGCCGCCGGCATAGAGCGACTGCGGGCCAAATCGATTGCACAGACCGAATACTTGATCGAGCTGTGGCAACAGCGGCTGGCTCCGCTGGGGTACACTCTCAACTCACCGCGCGACCCGGCCCGGCGCGGCTCACATATCTCGCTTGGTCACCCAGAAGGGCTTGGCATCGATTTAGCGCTGATCAACGAACTAGGGGTCCTGCCTGACTTCCGTACTCCCGACAACATCCGGCTTGGAATTGCTCCGCTGTACACCAGCTTCCGCAACATTCACACTGCGGTCGAGCGGTTGGCCCAAGCTGTCACCGAGCAGCGGTATCTCAACTATCGTGACCATCGCCCAAAGGTAACGTAGGAGAAGATAAGACGAAACAAGGCATAAAGCATCCCGACTAGTTTTATTTGCAGAACTGAACGTGTTCCAGCTTAACCAATGTTGCCAATAATCCTACGTGACTCTCGGCTTGCATACTGGTGGTGTTGATTCTGATGTACAAGCCGTTTGACACCTATCGCGAAGAAAGAATGGACGGTCGTTTTTATGCACCGGCTTATCATTAATCAGATAACGTTGGCGTCCGGCTATGATTCGCGTGGTACGATTAATGCGCCCCTCATGAATGTCTTGTTCGGTGACCACAACTAATCTTTCGGCGATTGTCAACTCGTCTCTTCTTTCTGGGCTGACTATTTCTCTATATTTCTTTATCCAACCCCCAAGGTTTGTGGTTCCAATTGCAAATGTACGCTCATCGACTTCGTCTGCATGCTTTAATGATGAATTCGTCACAAAAACACAACGACCTTCTGATTTTTTAGATCAAAAACCCTACAACACTTCACGTCGAAATATCGACTTGTCTCTGATACTGTCTGCTAAAAGCCGTTGTCTCGCATTGGCTAACAACGCTACCTGACGAAGCTGAGTGTAGTCCTGTCGTTGATCACACTGCAAAGTCCCGGGTAACCATGTAACTCTTCCGCACTTCAATCGCCAATTAGCTCACTACATCAATTTTGAGTATATAGTCAGGACCGCTCTTATTGGTCATTATTCTATAGTAGACCTCATTGAGGTCCTTTGTGCCCCACCCAAGCGCGCAACAGCAGAAATATCATCCGTTCACGAACCAAACGCTCATCACTGGCAAATAGTTTTTCGTTCTTGTAGAATCACCCTTTGGCTTCTTGCCAAGCTTCTACCATTGAAGAAATTGCCTCTCAGCTCATTGTGACTCTGTACACCAATAGCGCCATGTTTGAAATAGGATACTCTTATTTTCTTGTACAACCTCAACCTCGACATTCCATTTACCCCTTCACCGCCCGCACGCATAGAAATCCCGGCTCACGCATTAATTCAGCGTAATGCTTGGGATCGTTCTCGGCAAATTCGGCAGTGGGCAATGGTTCAAGCACGTAATCGATCCGAAAGCCGGGATAGATCAGCGGGTTAAACACTTCGCTTAGTGGCCGGCGGTATGAAGGCATATTCACCGTGATACCGAAACCGTGCCACGGCGTCACAACCTGCTCAATAGCAAAATAGTTGGCCGATTCGCGGTGCTGGCTGAATTTGGTCTACGGATATTCAATCGAGAAGATGAAAACACCGCTGTGCCGTAGCAGACGATAGAACTCGGTGAATACCTGCTCCCAATCCCGCACATAGTCGAGTACCAACGGGCAGATCACGAGATCGAACGATTGGTGGGCAGAAATGTGAGAGGTTGGCCAAGGTCGGCCTGGAAGACTTGAGCACGGTCTTGGAGCCGTTGCTGTGCTAATCGTACCATCTTGGGGTTGGCATCGACTGCCACCACCTCTGCACCACGGTCGAGCAACAGTTCACTGTAGATACCTGGCCCGCAGCCGGCGTCGAGAACGCACTTACCACGCACATCAAGCAATAGTGAGAGCATTGCCGGATGTTCGTAGTACGCGTTGTGCGGCTTGGTGAGCACTTGTTCGGCGTACCGTTCGGCTAGCAGATCATACGCTTGTTGAGCAATTGGCTTTGGCGGTGACTGGTTCACAGACGTTCCCTTCTCGTGTTTGCCGCGCCAGCGTTCTGACTCCAGATCAGACTCTGACATAGCCGTGACAGGTCAAATGTTAGCAGAAGATAAAAAAGCGCAAGAGTTGGTCAAAAACCAAAACCGGTTGGGTGCAGGTACCATTAAAACCCGAACAACGCCGTGATCTCTGTCGAAGTAAATGTCTAAATAGCGTAGTTCACGCTAGCGGAGCGTATGTACGATCCTGCGACCAAAGACAATCGCTAACCAGAGAAAGTCTCGTAACAAAATCCGGTGATGGTGATAATGCACGCATGTCAAACCAATGCAAGAGGTGTGCGTCAGGCACCAGCACCCTGGGTAAAGATAGCAGTTGCGACAAGAAACGTGATGATAGTTAGTGGACGCATAGTCAGATTTTTACCAGTATCCCTTTTCTTAGCAGCCATACGATGGCATGCGGCAGTTGCACGACCGCACCCCACCCTACACCCGGTGGACGACTCGCTGGATGGCGGCGGTATCATCGCCGCACCCCACCCTACACCCGGTGGACGAATACACGCCACACGATACTGCCGCTCGTACATCGTCCAACCAGCTCACACCCGGTCACACTCCGAACCGCGGGTCGCAGCGTTGGCGCAGCCCTGCCACATGCCGCACGATAATCTGACCACGACTGCTACTGATCAAGCCATCGTCGTTAAAATCGGCCAAAATCCGGCTCACTACTTCACGCGAAGTGCCCAACTCGGCGGCAATCTGCTGGTGCGTCGCACTAACCGTCGGTGGATCACCTTGGGCATGCCGTAACAAGAACTCAGCTAACCGTACATCAACTCGACGGAAGGCAATCTCATCAACAATGGCCATCACCGTCGCCAAGCGGTGCGAGAGCAACTGGAACACGTAATCACGCCACTCGCGGTAATGGTCGATCCATTCACGAAATGTCGCCTGATCAACAACAAATGCCGCTGCATCGTGCTCTACCACGGCAATCGCCGGGAAGTTGCGCTGACTCAACACGCAACTGGTAGTGAGAATACAACTCTCGCCGCGTCCAAAACGGTAGAGGGTGATCTCGCGTCCGGTTTCACCGATTTTGAGCACCCGTACCTGCCCACCGGCCAACACGGCAAAGACGTTACATTCATCGCCTTCGGCAAAGATAGTGGCGCCGGCCGGCAGCCGCAAGAGAGTCGCCTGCACGGTGAAATCGCGCGCAATTGCCGCTGTTGGATCACGTAAAAAGGGTAAGATATCGCCGGCAAGATGTAGTTCGTGCGGTTGGAGCATACGACTCCTTCCATTCTAGAATGGTGATGGAACGAGTATCGCCGCATTCAGGCGATACTCGTCTCGCCGAGTGTGAGGAGCACTGCATAATGTGCTCCTTTCGGCTGTTTACCTCGTACTAACCAAGCCGCAAGAGTTTTCGTCCGGCCAACACGGCTCCGGCAGCCAATGCCCCTGCCCCCAACGCGATAGGCCCCCAACGACGTGTACGGGTATCGGCCAACACCACCCGTGCCGTATTGTAGCCACTCGCACCAAACACCCCACCACCCGGATGGGTGCTTGCGCCGGTAAGGTACAGGCCTTTAATCGGTGTGCGGTAGCCAGCCAATTCGGGCAAAGGCCGGAAGAAGAACATCTGATCAAAGCTCATCTCGACATGCATTACGTTTCCACGCAACAACCCAATACGTCGCTCCAGATCGAGTGGCGTCTGGATAAAACGGTCGATAATCTTACCGCGCATATTGGGGGCATAACGATAGAGTACCTCGAGGATCGAATCGGCGACCGACTCACGAATATCATCCCAATGGCGATTACCACTCAGTTGATAGGGAAAATATTGCGCCCATAAAAAGACCGTATGCTTACCAGGTGGTGCAACGTCGGGATCAATGGCCGAGAAGGTCATCGCAATCACTGCCGGATCGCGACTCGGTTCACCGCGGAGGTAGTCTTCGTAAGCCCGCCGCACATAGTTCATACTCGGACTGAGCAACTGAAGGCCGTGATGGCTCTCGTGCGGACGACCATAGCTACGGGCTGCACTATAATCGGGCAACTCTTCGGCAGCACAGCGCACCGTCATCCCAAAACCGTTACCGATCCGAATGTGATGAAGCCGCCGGACCAGTTCGGCACTAAGGTGTTCGGGACCGACCAATTGCAGGAATGTCGTCAACACGTGGGCATTTGAAACTACAATCGACGCTGAATAGCGTTGGCCATCAGCCGTCTCCACCCCCTGGACCTTACCGTTATTGACGATAATCCGGCGTACCGGCGCATCAAGGACAACCTCGCCACCCATGGCCTTGAGCGAGCGGGCCATCGCTTGCGTCAGCATTCCCGATCCACCCCGTGGATGTTTAGCACCACTGTAGTGCAACATCGCGTGCCAACCGAAGAAATCGCCGGCACCGATTTCGTCCGGTGGTGGGCCGCTCTGCGCCGCTAGCCACGTCATCGCGGACCGCATCGCCTCACTCTCAAACGTCTCCTCAATCAGTTGTGCATAGCTGGTGAAGAGACGGCGCGTGACTTCGAGCGCATTCTGTTCGGATCTCGGCAGACGAGGAATACTCGAAGCAACCTTGCCAAACAAGCGCGTGACCGACGGTGGGTTTAAGAACACGTCAAACACAGCTTCATTCAACGGCGTCCAGAAGTCGAGAAAGCGGCGATACGCCTCCGCATCGCGTGGACTGACAGTTGCAATACTCTGGCAGGTACGCTCGACATCGCGGTAGAAGTAGATCGCGCCACTCCCGTCAGGCAAGGGGTAAAAGGCATAAGGATCCATGTCGATGTATTCAAGCCCATGCCGTTCAAGTTCGAGGTCGCGCACGATGGGGGTAAGGTGGATCATGATATGGGCTGATGAACCGACATCGATCTTGTAGCCGGGGATCACTTCTTCAGTGCAGACAGCACCCCCGACAATAGGTCGACGTTCGAGCACCAGGACGCGCTTACCGGCCTTCGCAAGATAGCCGGCACAAGTCAGCCCGTTGTGCCCGCCGCCGACCACAATCACGTCATAATCGGTTGATGATGGCATAGTCTCCCCTAAGCTTTATACTAGTCACATTTGTAGTATACCGTCAGATGGGTGAAAGATGGTAGGGGAGAAAGGTTCGATAAAGTATCTCCATCGCTGGTCTCATCAGGGTCGGCAAGAGCGGTCTTATCGTCGCACGCGATAGATCACGACTTCATCCTGAGCAAAAACCTGCTCACCCACCTGAGCTAGTGCGGCCAGACGGTCGGCCGAATAGCGTTCACGTTCGAGGGCGCCAATGTAGATATAGTCGATCTGGTACTGTTCAATGAGGGCCTGAATGCGAGCCAGATCACCACTACGGTAGATAGTATCGACTGCGCGGCAGCGCGGGCCGAGTTCGGCCAGTGCCGCCGCGTCACCACCGCGCCACTGCATTTCGTGTCCTACCCATCCCAGCACGGTCGCATACCCAGTCGCTGCGGCCACGCCACCGAATCCCTGCCAGTTGTACGAGCCGCCACAACGCGGTGTTTCACTGCCAGACGCGACGGCCGCCTCGTTTTCGAGAGCCACAGCTTCAAGCACCACACTACCTGCCGGAGCATAGCGCCGCAACCACGAGATCGATGCCGCACCGGCTGCGCTCTGCTCGCGCGGGGTGTAGCCGTTGAGACCGATCCATGGCCCACGCCCAATATCGCGCACCACGAGCAACGGGTAGATGCTGGCTCCCATCAAGAGCACAACCCCACACAAACTGACGACAGCAGCCGCAAACCGTCGCCACCCGACCGCTCCACCACCCCACATCCACCACAATCCAACCGGCGCGAGGATGCCCCAGAGGAGCCAAACCTGATAATAGAACTTGAAAACGGTATTCATGCGGGCCGATAGACCCTCAAAAACATCGCGGATGTAGATAATCTCCACCCCGAAGAGGATGGCACACCCTAAAGCAGCGATCAGCAGACCAACCCGTACCCCCGTTTCGACGGCAACAAGAGCACGTTGGCCGAAGACCCAGACCAACCCGGCCAGTGCTATGAGTGGAAAGCCGATCAGGAGACCAACGACTAACAAGATCACCGGCAACCACGACCACCAACGCGGTTGTAATGAGTCGGATAACGCAACATGATACGCCGGCCGGTACAGATAACTACCGGCGATAATCGGTAATCCCATCAGACCAAAGATGATCACGAAGCTGTGCCAACCACTCCGTTCACCCAGATACACACCGATCACACTCGTGAGCCGACTGAGAATTGGCACATCCAGCCACGGTGTCGCTCCACCGACCGGTGAACGAAATGTGAGATGAAAGGGGAGAAAGAGCACAAACGCCAGTACAGTAATGATCCCCGCTTCGCGCAACCATGTCCGCCACCCAAAGGTAGTACCAGCCTGATAGGACACTAACGCCAAACCACCCAAGTAGAGCAACAGATAGGTCGGCAGATCCCAACTGTTGATAGCGTACAGACTACCGAGAATAATCCCGTGGAGTATCCGCATCAACCAGCCAGCACGACCGGTAGGAAAGAGTGCAACAACCGAAGTTACACTATGAGCGCTCGCCACCTGCGCCTCACCCGCATCAGTATCCGATCTGCTGCCGGACGTATGGCTTGGTGGTGTCGCCACTACCACCAGCACGAGGCCAATCGCCAGTGTTGCAAAGGGCAACGCCATCACGTGCGGGTGCATATCACCGAGACGAAAACTGAAAAAAGGGAATTCGGTGATCGTATAGCGTCGCTCGCGCCGTGGTGGATCACCGACAACACGGTACCCATCCCACAGTGAACGCGACGGCCACCACCAGTTAAAATCGTTCCACTTATCGGTACGCCGCCAACCGTCAATTACGCCAAAGTCGTGCGGTGCCGTTTGGAGCGGGTATGGCAAGGTGATAAAATCTTCGCCCCGCAGCGCTTGGCCCAATGCTGCGAGGAGTTGACGATCATCGAGCGCAATCGCACGCTCGTCGCCGGTGAGAACCTGGATCGCACCGGATTGATTACCGGCAACCAAGATGATAACTGCACCGAGCACCCCCAACACACCACGAAGAATCGGTCGTGGTGGATGATTGAGGAGACGGAGCAGTTCGTCAATAATACCGAAAGCGCCTTGGGCCGTCATTGCAGCCAGGAGCGCAAGCGACAGGTTGTAGGCAGTCGCCGGCGGCAACCCACTCAACATCGCCGGAATGGCCATGAGGAGGTAGCCAAAGTAGTAGTAGTTAATGCTGTAGCCGGCTAACCATGGATCGTGGGGTGGAAATAGGCCACTCCGTTGGATGGCGTTGAAGAAGGCAAAATCCATCGGACGCTCGGTGCCCCACGGGGTCGGATCGTGCCCTCGTAACCAGACCACACCGAGAAGGGTCGCGAGAAAGATCGCTTCGCCGGCCAGCCATTGCCCAATCGGAGGACGACGATGGTGCTGTCGCCAAAGCCAAAACCAACCACCACCACCGATCAGCAAACAACAAATCACGATCAGTGGTAGATCGAAGCGGCCAAGGCCCAGCATCGCCAGTAACCACGTAACAAAGCCCGTCAGCAGAAGACCAAGTGGACGTGCTAAAGCAATTCCGAGTGCAGGTACATGGCGAAACAGGCGATAGGCTACCGGCCAGCCGAGCAGGGTAAAGAGCTGGGCCATCCCCCACCAAACCAACACCTCGCCGGCAACGCCGCTCATGGCTGACCCCCTTCGAGGTTGCGCAGCATCACCGTTGCTTCCCCAGCCCAGCGTCCATCAGGGGCCAACTGCAAATAGTGCTGTAGCGCGTCTCTGACGAGGGCGGGCTGGTTGCGGAGCATGAACAGGCGGGCAAGCTGAAAATACGGATCAGGTAAGGCCGGATCAATGCTCATCGCCTGCCCTAGGGCAATCTCAGCCTTGTCGAGCCGACCCCAATCGATCAACGCCATTGCTAATTTGTTGTAGTTGCCGGCAGTGGGACTAGCCTCCACCGCTGCCAGATACGCTTTCTCTGCTTCGTCATACCGCCCAAGATCGGCCAAGATGTCACCCCACAGATGATGCAAACCGACATCGCCGGGGTTGGCCGCAGCAGCCATCGCCAACACCTGCGCCGCCTCACTCAGCCGTCCTTGTTGGCGATACACATCGGCCAAACCAAAGGCAAGGGAACCATTGGTCGGATCGGCAGCAACGGCAGCCTCTAACTCGGACACATCCACCGATGGTTCGTTAGGAGGTGGTGGCGGTGGTACCGGCTGCCCCACCGACGTCGTCTCGGCACGCAACAGACGGTAACTGTCGGGCAAGCCGGTTACGGCATAGATCGCTACCCCATCTTGTTCGTACACCGGTCGTAAATAGCGATCGCGCAACACTGCGAACTTGGTCATGCCTTGAGGATAGAAGGCATGCTCAACCCCACCAACATAGACATAATCAACGTTGTAACGGGCGAGAATCCGCAACGCTGTTTCCGGGTCACTCGTTGTGTAGAAGGTTTCAATATCGCGAACCCGTCGACCGGTGACAAGCGGATCACGCTGTTCGTCGGCGTGCAACGCACTGATGACCGTTGGCAGGCCGGTGGCAGCAGCAACCCGAATACCATAGGCACGGTAGAACCAGAGACTCGATTGAACAATGACCGGTGTTCCAATGATCTGCTGGTTGAGCCAGCGGATTGCCGCTGCATCACCACTGAGATCGACCTGCACCATCGAAGTATCCGGCGCACAGCCGCCAAACGCATTGCAGTCGTAAGTGAAAGTAGCGTGCTGCATAAAAGCCATCCCATCGAGCGTCAGACCGGTCGTGACCGGGAAGCGGGTGACAATCCGCGAAGGAATGGCAACCGGGAGATAGCTCGCTGCCATCAGCGCCGGTATCGCTACGATGATCAACATCGCCGCACGGGCCGGTTGACCACCGCGCCGGTTCAACCACTGCAACAGTCTTGGTAAAAGGCCGGCAGCCGCGAGGCTTAGTAAAACCCAAACATGCAACCCAAATTTAAAAACCGTGTTCATGCGGTACCAATCGCTGCCGTCAAGATGGTCACGGATATAGACGATCTCAACACCCAACGATACGGCCCACGCTAACCAGGCAAGGAGGAGCGCATACCATGCCGGTGCCCCGATAGCCCGTCGCACCAACAGCACACCGGTGAGACTAAGAATAACGAGGAGGATGAGACGCAAAGCCAGCTCTGGCAATGCTGCACCGACAATCAGAACTACCCCTATCCCGCTCAATAACAGTGCCCATGCACGCTCCGGTAGGAAGGGCTGCCAGCGTTTCACGACCGCTCCGCAGACCACCGGCACAATAATCACGAGCGGCAGACCATACAGCAGGAAGTAATCAAATGGTAGTGTGACGTGCGTCGTTACCAAGCCAATCCCACGAACCATTGGCCAGTAACGGTCGAAAAAGGGAGCGAAAAGCAAGAGCGACCCGACACCTAACCCAATAGCTTTGACCACCGCCAACACGAGCGCCGACCAGCGCCATCCATGCCATCGCACCGCACCGGCAATGATCGCTATCCCTGCTAGCAAACCGTAGGTCGGAAAATCCCATGAATTGGTCGCCGCTAGCGTGCCCAGGGTCAGTGCCGTCAGCATCCATAGCGAACGAGACGGTGTATGGTGTCGATCGATCATCCGCCACGCACACCCAATCGCCAACAGCGAGAGAGGAAGGGCGATGAGATGTGGATGGAGATCGGCATAGAGAAAACTGAAGAGCGGAAACTCGTTGATAGTGTACGGAATGACCCGACTAGGCCCGATAAACCAATCCCCAAGCAGTTCGGCATTACCGCTCAGCAGCAGACGCAAACCATTGACACCTTGCGACCAGCCTGCGGGGATCATCGCTGTCAGATTACCGGCCAGTCCGATCAACACCAACGCGACAATACCATACCGTCGCCGACCGCCCAATTGTCGCCCTAGCTCGTAGGCCCCGGCCAACAGCATACCAAAGAGCGTAGCCAGTGCTAGATTAAAGCCAATCGCCGAATCGAGACCGAGTATCTTGATCGGCAGCGACATCAGGTAGAGACCGTAGTAGTAATAGTTGATGTACCCATTGCTGTAGAACGGATCGTAGGGCGGCATCACCGGACTACGCAGGATCGCATTGAGGAACCCTTGCTCCATCGGTTTCTCGCCACCCCAAACCGGATGCCACAGGTCGGGATTAAGCGCACGGATCACCGTCATAGCCGCAAACCCGGCGAGAAAGATCAGTTCACCGGGCACGATCGCTCGCCATGCAGCTCGATGAGGACGAATACCACGCACCCAGAGCGCAAGGTTAAGACCAACCATCGCGGCAAAACCACCGATCAGCCCCACCGTGTCGTAGCGCCATATGCCAAGGCTCGTCGGTAGCCAGATCGCATAGCCGAGCATAATCAACCCGACCGGACGCGCCCACGCCAACCCATACCGGCCCAATGCCCTATATGCCGGCAATGCCCCCAGTCCGGCGATGACATACCACACCAGTAGCCATGCCACAACCGCCAGCCACTGCTGTTCGTTGAACAGCGTATTCCAACCCAATCGCCCAACAGCTGGCAACTCTTGAACCGGTTTGGCTAATTCTAGTGCCGGTGTGGTACGTTTGCTCGGCGGGCGAATCGGCAGATCGTTGGTCAGCATCCGTGGTTGACCCGGCGAACGCACGCGATACAGTACACTCTCGCCCTGTTGGAAGGCAAGTATCAAGTCGCCACGTGCGGCGAGCGCAGCAAATTTAGCCAGTCCTTCAGCGCTGTACAGTTGTCGCTCGACCCCACCGATATAGACGTACTCAACTCCATAGCGACGCAGGGCATCCAGTGCGGTGTCGGGATCGGGTGTGTTATAGATGGTTGCAATCGTCTGCTGCCGATGTGCAATGACCGGTCCGGCATTAACGGCACTCCGCTGCTGAATCTGGTGCCATTCCCAACCGAGAATGGTGGGCAAACCGGTGAAGGCGGCAATGCGTCCGGCCCATTGGTATGAAGGCTGGTGTGCTTCGAGGATAATCGGCGTTCCACGCGCGTTGCGCCGGAGCCAATCAATCACGGCAGCATCTTCATCGAGCGAGTACGCCGGACCGTTACGTGCAGCGGTGATGTTGGCAAAAAAAGCCATACCGTCGAGAGTATGCGGTGCGTCGCGATCCCAGCGATCGGCAAGACGAGCAGGAGTAGCGGTAAGCGGGTAGACCAACCCGGCGGCGAGCAGCAGACCTACCCCGGCACGCAATGACCAACGCCATTGATGCGCCAACCGTGCTGTCGCCGTCCACAACAATGGCATGGCCGCTGCGGTAGCTAGTGCTAATAGCATCCATGCATGCAGACCGAATTTGAACACAGTATTCATCCGGCCCACATCGCCGCCTACCACGACGACCTCAACCAACGCCCATAACCCGATCCCGCCGAGTGCCCACAGGGCAGGTATCAGAAAGGTGAAAGGCCACTGCCGCATCTGCCAGAGTAACCAGATGGATACGACCAGTAGACCAACCAACGGTACGATCGCCGGCACATTAAACGCCAATGCGATTAAGAAAAACACCGCCAAACTCTGTACAATCAGTATGGAGACTCCGCGCCGCCACGTCCACAACCCGATCACGATCAACCAGATCGCCAGCCAATGACCACCGATCTGTACAAGCTGACTCGTTGTCGTTCGTTCGGCAGTGAGAATTGCCTCTAGTAAGGTAGCACCTGCGCCACGCCACACCTCGATCCCACTCGAGTCGGTAGCAAAGTTGGCGATAAACGGGGCAAAGAGCAAGTTCCCGATCGGTGCCGGTGCCACTCCAACTCCTAATGCGACCAAGACCGTTGCCGGCCATCCCCAACCGGCACGCCGTTGGTGGCGTGCGGTCGCCACTGCCACCAACAGACCGGTCAACCCAACAAACGTCGGGTAATCCCACGTATTGGTGGCACGGATCGCACCGGCAACCAAACCCAACCACCCTATCAACCACCAATGAGTAGCTCCACCTGTACGCACCCACGCCAGCCCCAAGCCTAACGCAGCCAGGCTGAGTGGCATCACGATCATATGTGCGTGCAGATCGGCAAAGAGGAAGGTAAAAAACGGAAATTCGTTAATCGTCCCCGGAATAATGCGTGTCGCATCCCAGAAAGCCCACTCCAACCGCCCCTTTGCTACCTGTTCGGCAGCATACCCACTCAGGAACCAACCGGCTTGGGCCAGATTACCGAGCAACAACATCAATACCGGTGCAAGCACACCGGCCACTAACGCAGTACATTCACGCCGGAGTTGCGGGAGACGCGGAGCGAGGAGATTGTAGACGACGCCAAATGCGCCGAATGCGGTTAGGGCAAAGATTGTGGCTACAGCGAGATTATAGCCAACTGCCGGGGCGACCCCGCTGAGATGGATCAAGGCCCCAACGAGCACAAACCCAAAATAATAGTAATTTATGTAGCCACCAGCGTGCCACGGGTCGAGAGGAGGAAATGCCGCACTGCGCAAGACGGCGTTCAAATAAGCGAAATCCATCGGCTTTTCCCCACCACGGGCCGGATGCCACAGATCGGGGTTGAACCAGCGCAACGTCACGCCGAGCAGCAGAAAGCCGATAAAGAGAGTCTCGGCTATCAGCAGCGCCGGCAAACGCTCTTGCCAAATACGCCGCAAGGTGTAACGTGTGCGCCAACTGACAACTGCGCCTATCCCTAACAACCCTATCCCAATCGTCCACAAAGTAACAGGGGCAAAGGGCGCAAGCTGCAAGCTGCCGGCCAGCCATGCCAGATACGCAACCAGTAGCAAGCCACTAATCTTAGCAAGGGTGAAGCCGCGATCGGGTAACCGGTGTAGGTGTGGTCCGATCAGGGCGAAAACGGCCAAACTGAGGGCCTCGATCCAGAATACCCAGAGCAACGGCGCAAACGGGTTGGTACCCAGCCAAGCCCACCAATCGCCACCGGCTGCATAACGTGGCCAAACACTATCGGTCAAGCGCAGCGCCGTCGGATTGCGATCGGCAATCTGGAGCGGTGATTTATAGACTTCACCCCACTCAACCGCAGCCGTTATCAATTGCTCGGCTCGCTCGCGGCTATAGAGCGGTGTTTTGCGAAAAATCAACACACGGGGATGATCGTAGACGGTGAACGCCTCTTCGGCCATCCAGTCGGGAAACCGAATCCCGAGCACAGTCGGGTATGAGGTGATTTCTGCGACTAATTCAAAGCCGAGTTCACCGGTAAATAGGCTATGGTAATACCGCATGAGCGCCGGGTAGCGCATACGTAAGCGCGACGTGCTATCGTAGACCCGGTTACTCGTGAGGGTAATGTAATCGGCACGGTCGAGTTGATCAAGCAATCCAAGCTCACCACCTTGACCGAAATACTTCGCCGGCTCATCTTCGGCATAGGGCGATGAATCGATCCCAAAGAAGGTAATCCCCCACGCCGCATTGGTGGTCGCTTGGAGCGGTAACGGATCATCCCAACGTTCCGAGATCACAAAACTCCCAGGCGGGGCATGTTCGGCTAACCAACGAGCCGCTTGTACCCGCGAATGAGGCATCGTATAGATACGGGAGAAGGCATACGCCCAAAGCGCAGTTGCAACGAGTACCACCGGCAAAGCCCAGCGAGCTGCCCAGGCTAACCCACGGCCGGCAACCATCGCCCACGGCCGTAACGACGATACGGCTTTCGTTGTGCGCCGACGCCCCCAGCGCCCCAGCACGACCAGCATCCACGCACCCAGTACGGTCAGTGCACCGTAGATCGGCAATAGATACCGCATTGTGATGGCAAACTGGCTACCCTGCCAACCGAAGTAGAAGGCAACCCACACCCATAGCACCCATGCCGGATGCCACGGACGCCCGATCTGTGCTGATGGATGCACAGCCCACTGCCACCCGCGCCGCACATAACGCCCGGCAAAGAGCAACCAGCCACCCCACGCCGCTAATCCCAACGGCAGACCCATTCCCCAAAGCACCATATTTTGCCACGGGAACAGATAAGCCGGCCGTCCTACCCACTGTTGACCGGGGGGAAAATCATACTCGCCGGTCACCAATGCGCGCACCGTGATCAGATTTTCGCGAAAACGTGGATCAAGTCGAATATCAAAAAATCCGGTACCATACAAGATCGATGGGCTATCGATAAGCGGTGAATCGGGCCGTGAACCAATGAACGCATCAGGTGCCAAGATGCGAAACGTTAGCACTGTTGCGATCCCCGCAACAACGAGCAACCACATCTCACGTTGCCAGAAACGATCAAACAGCGCGTGCCAACGTTGCCCCCGCAACGCACGCTGCGCCGCGATGAATGCCGCGACAATCGCCAAGCCACCGATTGTCACCATGGTAATCCGGTTCGCCGCTGCCGCGCCGATACTCACCCCCAATGCGACATACACACCGATACCACCACCCTGTGCCGCACGTACCGTCCAATACAGTGCCAGTAAGCAGAAAAACGTTGAAAAGGCTGGATCAACGAAAAAGTGGCTCTGCTGAATATGCATCACCGTCAGCGCCGTCAACAGGGCAGCGAGCAAACCGATGCGCCGACCAAACAGCCGTCTGCCGATCAAATAGACGAGTACCACACTACCGAGATCAAACACGACGGCTAAGGCACGGCCAACCTTTACAATCTCCCCATAGGTAGTTAAATTGACGCCATCAGGGTTAAGCCACCAGCGTAACGGCAGGAAGCGCGGCCAGTTCCGCTCAGGGTTTGCCACCGGTGGCCCGTAATCGGTTCGCCGTTCTTGTGGCGCTGTTGGATCGGCGCCAAGTCGTGGGGGACCTTCAATGGAGGGTACCTGGGCCGACAACACCTCCGCAGGCGTTAGCATGACTGCAACTACCCGCGTCAGCATAATCGGCAGCGGCCCATATACATAGAGCGGAAATTGTTCGTAATTACGTGGGTTAAGCGGTGAACGGCT
Source organism: Chloroflexus sp. (assembly GCF_056331925.1). NCBI lineage: Bacteria > Bacillati > Chloroflexota > Chloroflexia > Chloroflexales > Chloroflexaceae > Chloroflexus > Chloroflexus sp. The sequence goes on along the minus strand of NZ_JBWGQH010000002.1, from coordinate 86,238 downwards.
TGAATCGTAGAATTCACCGAGATCACTCGGCAGACGAACGGTCGAGGCAACGTAGGTAAAAAAGCGCTCGTCAGGATGCTGACCGGTACCGCTATCCCAATCAAAAAGGTTGAGAGTACGGAAGTAGAGTGCCAACAGGAAAATGGCCGCCAGCCCAAGGCGGACGACCCATGCAGCGGAGCGATTGAGAGCCTGTCGCACGGTGGTTCTCACAAGATGTCTTGCCAATACGATAACGGCGTACAGTGTACACTGCGCACACTACAGTACCGATACGATTTATGCGTTGGCATTATACACCGGCATCGGCCAATACGGCTACTAAGACACCAATCTGCTGAAGAGTAACACCGTGCCAGCGCCGTCCACCGGGTTGCAGCAGCAGATTCGGCCCAATCTGACAGCGATCTTGGCAGCCGCTGCTGATACATTCAACCCGATCAAGCAATCCGTGTTGCCAGAGGGCCTGTTCGAGCGCCATGCGTAGCTCTACCGCACCACGACTGCGGCAATTGGGACCCATACACAAGTAGAGGCGAACCATCACTGTCTCATCCGTGTCCAATAGACAAAGGACAGGTTGGGGATATGCTACCACCAACCCGTCCCTGCTGTGATCGCCGCTTCCAGATCGTCTCACACCCGAAAACGGTTCAGATATGCCTGTGTATCAAACGGCTTGGGAGGCGGACCAGGTAACTGCTCAAGTGGCGGACGGCGGTAGAAAATACCGAGCGGTAACCGATCACTTTCGACTGCGTAATGCATTGCCGCGTCGAGATCGGACGGATCATGGTCTGCCGGTAAGTTATACACCAGCTCTTTATAGAGTTTGTAGGTATCGTAAAACGTAACACACGGGCTAAGGACGTGAATAAAGGCAAAACCACGATGTTCAAGACCGGCCTTGATCAATTTGGCCAACTGTTTGGGCTGACTCGAAAAGCCGCGCGCGACAAACGACGCGCCACTTGCCAGGACAATCGCCAGCGGGTGCAAGGGTTGCGCCGACTGACCATACGGCGTACTCTTCGTCACGTGACCACGCGGCGACGTCGGCGATGTCTGACCTTTCGTTAAACCATAGATCGCGTTATCCATCACGATGACGGTAATATCGAGATCGCGACGCGCAGCGTGAGGCAAGTGACCCAACCCAATACTGAAAAAGTCACCATCACCCCCAACTGCCATTACCGTTAGGTCGGGACGTGCGGTCTTCAAGCCAACTGCCGCCGGCAAAGCCCGGCCATGCACAGTATGCAAACCATACGTTTGCAAAAATCCCGGTAAACGCGAACTACAACCGATACCGGAGACAACTGCCAAATCTTTCGGATTGATCTGGAGTGCAACAAGCGCTTGCTGGATCGCGGCCAACACTCCAAAATCACCGCAACCCGGGCACCAGATCGGCTTGAGATCGCTACGGTAATCGGCAGCTTTGAACACGACAGGCGTCGAAGTGATTGGTACAGTAGTCATAGAACAACCTATCCTAGAGAATACTATGCCAATGTCGGCTCGGCCAACCCGGCAAGTGCGTGAATTTGGCGAAGAATCTCGAGTCGTGAGAAGGGCACACCGGCGTACTTCGTCATCGAATATACTGTAATCCCCAGTTCGGCTTGCAACAGCTTCGCAAACTGACCCTGAAAATTGACCTCCGGCACCAGTACGATCTCAACCTGATCGAGAAACTCACGAATGGCATCAACAGGCAGCGGCGAGAGCATCTGCACCTGTAACATTGCCACCGGTACATCCTCTTGGCCGGCCAGATAGACTGCCCCTCGACACGGACCGGCGGTTGTCCCCCAACAAATGATGCCCACCTTTGCCCGTTCGGCACCAAAGCGACGAACATACTCACGCGAATGCAGCAACGGCGCCAACTTACCCCATCGCTTCTCGGTCATCCGCGTGTGATTGAGCGGTGTGTAATCGGGATTGCCAAATTCGTTATGCTCAAGACCGGTAGCCGTGTATTGCGCATAGGCAACACCAGGGGCAACCATCGGCGAGATGAGATTCGCCGTCAATTCATAGCGACGGTACTGCTTAGGAGCTAACGTACCATTGGGACGCAGACGGTCAATACGTGGGTATTTACTCAGATCGAACGGATCGACCGTTTCGGTGCGGAACGAGAGGGAATAGTCGCTCAATACAATTACCGGTGACTGATACTGCTCGGCCAAATTAAAGGCCCATACCGTCAGATGAAAACACTCGGCAACGCTCGCCGGTGCCAGCACAATGCGCGGACTATCACCGTGACCACCGTGCAGGGCAATGTTCAAGTCTGACTGCTCCATTTTGGTGGGCAAACCGGTACTCGGACCACCGCGTTGCGCATCAACAATAACGACGGGAATTTCGGTCATACTGGCATAGCCTATCGCCTCGCTCATCAGCGATAATCCAGGCCCTGAGGTCGCAGTCATGGCTCGCTTACCACCATACGATGCCCCAATACAGGCCATAATCGCAGCGATCTCATCTTCGGCCTGGAGATAACCGCCACCAATTTGGGGAAGGATCGCGGCCATGCCTTCCATAATGTCCGAAGCGGGCGTGATCGGATAGCCGGCAAAGAACTCAACTCCGGCGTGGAGCGCACCGGCGATAATTGCCTGATTGCCGGTCATCACATAGCGCTCGTGTTCGGCCGTCGCTTCCATCCAAAACGGATCGCGCTTTTCAAGTTGATGGGCATATTCAATACCGGCGCGGAGGGCTGCGAGATTTGTTTCAAGCAGATCGACCTTCTTGCCCAACTTCGCTCGCACAATATCTTCCAACTTCGTTAACCCTAAACCGAACAAAGCCGCCACAACCCCAAGTGCTACAACATTTTTGCCACGCCGATTCCCGGTCTCTTGGGCAATCTTTCCGATAGGTACCGGATACGCGACTCCGGTAAACTCGCTCGGTAAGGAAAAATCTTCGGGATCGTAGAGGAGAACAGCGTTGGGGGCTAGATCGGTATGATGCAGATCCCATGCCTCACGATTGAACGCGAAGAGAATATCAACAGCATCACCCATCGAGCGCACAGGACTGTTCGAGGCACGCACCTGAAACATCACCGGTCCCCCTTTGATTTCAGCCGGTGTGGTGCGGAATGTGAAGACATGGAGTCCCGAACGGGCAGCCGCTTGGGCCAGCATCTCACCGGTCGCGCTGCTGCCGTCGCCACTTTCGCCGGCAACGCGAATGACGACATCTTCTTTGACGATCATAGCAACCTCGCCGTAGATTGCGGATGTACGTCAGTATTGACGCAATAGGTGCAAAGGATTGTTAGAGCTATCATAGCACTGTGGACTCACCGGTGCAATGCCCTTTTGTTTGTGATTAACCGTGCGATTTTTGTGCAAAGATATTGCGTAATCACATACTGAAACGACAATAGTGAGTACATCAACACTTGTGGAAAGACGAAGAATCTCAGTGGGTACTATGACCGGGGAACACTCTCGCCAGACGAGATACATATACACGACAAGGCAAGCCAGACTAGCGATTCCCCCACACCTCAACCGGCACACCCGCGTACTCACCACTCCAGATGCGTGTCCGACACGTATCGCGTAACAAGCGCTTCCACAGTTGGGCGTGTTGGAAGATCTCTTCGTCGTTGGCAAAGAATTGGAAGACAGTACGTGCGGCAATCAGAATCAGTTTGTGGCGTGCCCGGCTGAGAGCGACGTTGAGCCGGCGCGGATCGAGCAGGAAAGCGCCGGAGACACGGAGATAGTTGGGATCGCTCTCGGTTGCCGAGACGATGATCACGTCGCGTTCATCACCTTGAAACCGCTCAACGGTATCAACCGTCGCACCATCGTGCTCGATCAACAGTTGCTGCATCAGATTAGGTAGTTGCTCACGCAGCACCAGCCGCTGCGCCCGGTGCGGCACGACAATGCCAATACCGCTCCTCGCATCGAGTCCAAGCTGACCAACTAGCGTCTCGATCAGTGGACGAATGAGTTGAGCCTCGAACAGGTTTACATCCTGGCTTTGCGCTTCATCATGCACAATGACAACAAGTGGATGTGCCGGATCGAGTGCAGCCGCGATGAGCTGATTATCCGTATTAACCGCCGGTGTGGTGGTCGTCCGCCGTGAAAAGTAGGGAATCCCGTCTTGCTCGTAAATCGCTCGACGCAAGAAGTCGGCAAGGTCACGGTGTAATCGGAAACTTTCGACCAGTTTGACCATCGGCGGTGGTTCATCGAGGGCTAGGAGAGTCTCGAAGAGCGAAGCGTAGACACGGTACGATTGGAAGGTACGCCGTCGTTCACTCCGCCATTCGTGCTGCACGATTGGCGGCATCTGGCGATGATCACCGACGACAATGACCCGACCATCAAGACGGAGAGCCAATACCGCCATACATGCTTCGGGTAAGTTCATTTGTGACGCTTCGTCGAGCACCAACAGATCGGCGAACGGTTCATTGTGATAACGCTGCTCGCGGCGTAAGAGGGTCGAGACGGCAAATGGCGTTGCTGCGACAAAACAAGCCGGGACGGCGGTGATCGGGTCAATCGCATCAACAACTTGGATCGCCGACGGCAGATCATCGGTATTCTTGGGACGTACTCGAAATAGCGGCACCCTTAAGAGTCGCTCATCGAAGTACGCAGCGAAGAGAGCAGGATGGTGCGCATAGATCTCGGCCAGTCTGGCTTGTACTTCAGCAATCTTCCGCAAGAGTACATCGGTGGCAGCGTGTGTCTTGCAACTGAGGAGCACCCGGCAAGGCCGCTCAGCAGCTACCATGCCTTGCATCCGAGCAAACAGGGCAAAGGCCGAGGTGTAGCTCTTTCCGGTACCGGGCGGACCTTGTACCAGTAACGTGGGGGCATCGCCATAGTTGGCGATATATTCCATCTGATACGCATCGAAACCGTGCAGCAGCCCGGCGTCGGCCAATGCCTGCAATCCCTCGACAAAACGAGCTTGTCCATTCAAAGCCGCCGGTGGTATTGCGGTGTGGATACGCTGAGGGTCGGTGAGACGCAGGTAAAGGGAGTTTACCGCTCCCTGTTGCAATTCCTGCACCACCTCCATACAGCGCTGACCGTAGATATCGTTGGGATCGGCTTCGATGGTGTAGCATACGCCGTCTTGCGGCCACTGCCACCGAGCCGGAAAGGTAAACCGGCGATCACCGTTGCTGTAACGAACGTCGGGTTTGAGCAAAACAAATCCATTTTGGTTAAGTTCGATGAGGGTAGCCCGTGGTTGAAAAAGCAGTTGACGGGCAGTTGTCGTGAACGGCGTTGGTTGATCAGTCGGTAACCGCTCATCGACACTCCAACGCGGCGCCAAAATTACCTTATCACCGGGTGAGAGGCCGGTCAGGCGCAACGCCGTTTCGAGATCGCATTCAACACCATCGAGATCGATCCGAAAGCGTAACGGCACCTCCGGTATCGGCAGTTGCTCGGTCGCTTTACGTTGCTCGGCATCCAACCGCGCTCTGCGTCGTCCACCGGTTAATTCGAGACGCAACGCTTGGCGTCGCTCATTCTCGGCAAGCACGTTCAACAAAGTAGGGTCTTGATCGGCTGCCACATAGCGCACAATCAGACTCACACCGGCCAGCACCCGTTGTTCAGGCGGCGGTAAATGTTGTCGGCCCCACGTTACTAAGGCCACATAGCGCTCGATCAGCAGGAACTCGGCCAACGCATGGGCGAGGGTATGGGCTTGACGCCGGTAATCGGCCAGACCCGTCAGATCAAACGATGGTTTTATGGTTCGTTCGTTATGTGGCAAGCGCTGCACCAAAAACTCATAGGCAGTGAGTCGTTTGGCGACAAAGCCGATCAGATCCTTCAGTCCTACTCTGCGGTAATCAACCAGATCGTCATTGCCACGATCGGGCGGCGATGGCAGGGCTTTCCACGCTGCGTAGGCATATTCAAGCGGTATTTGGTTATTAAACCGCACACGGCGGGTATACCAACCCAACTCTCTATCATTGCCCAGATCGTCGAACATGCGCCGGTAAAAGAGTCGGCGATATTCACCCCACTCAAACCCATGCAAGCGAGCTAGCCGTGCCAACGAATCGTGAGCCAGTGGGTCGTTGCGAAATCGGCGCCATTCCTCAAGCAACACCGTCACCATCGGCGCTTCAAAGCCGGCGCTTTGTGCCGCTAAGTCATACAGTGGTGTTGCGCCGAAGAGGTGCGGATGGCGGGATAGTCCGTCGAGCAGGGTTTGCAGGCAAAACCCGTCAGGAACAACGAGATGGATCGGTGCATGCAATGCACCATTAGTATCAGGAACTGCTACCTCATGAATAGCTTGTAATAGCGCGGTAAGCCACCTTTCCAACAGACGCGCTTCATCATCAACAGTTTGTAGTGGCTGAGCAGGAAATTCTATCACCTCTCGCCGACTATGCGGTTGACCTTGGGAATGCCCCACAACCAACGCCCCAACCATTACCAGCATTCCCTGCGTATGATCATAGAGTGTATCGAGATAGACGGCGACTAGGTTCGGATGGAGATCGGCACTAACTGCCGGGAAAGAACCGTACCCCGTGTAGGGCAGATAGCTGACCGCAGAACACTGATCGCCACGCCAGCGCCGGTAAGCACGGGCTCGATGGATCAATTCATGAAGGCGCGGAGCGAGCGTAGGATGGCGCAAGATCGACTTCATCAGGGAGCGGTGTGATGGTGGGGTGGATAAATCCCCCTTCCCTGACAACTCCTTAAGGAGTGCAAGTTGGGTTGCAGTAACAATACCGTGGCTACGCAGAGCCGACTTCTCCGGTTCGGTAAGTGATGGAATAAGCGACAGATCGTCGTGATCGGCGGCCCAGCGCATACAAATCTCGTTGTAGAGACAACCATCACACTTGGCTGTCAGATGAAACGGAACCTCGGCAAAAGGGGCGCTCGCTGTTATGTTCAGAATTGAAGTAGGCCCATCAAGCAAGGTTACAATCTCGGCCAGATACGGTGTCGGATCGGTGATGAGTTCAAGCTGGGCAATCGTGACACCTAGCAGATCAAAGGCTTGCTGTCGTTCTTGCTCAATCCGGCGTCGTTCGGCGGGTGTCTGCGCGGGCGAGAGTAACTCACCTCGATAGAGCACACCGATCTGAACGGTCTTGAGTGCTATATCGGCGGCGCTAGTTATCTGCTGAAGCAAGGTGTAATAACAGGCCAACTGCAAGCGATGCTCAATCTTGGCCGTTGCCGAACTCTTAGCATCAACGACCAAGGCATGCACATCACCGTCCCGATCACGACGCAACAGGAGCAGATCGACATCACCGCTCATCGGCCAGCCGTAGAGCTGAGCAGCGAGGCGAGGCTGAAACAGAACTTGGGCTGTCTCAGGTGCTAATTGACACAACTGCTCAATGACAATGTGATTATGATCGGCAGTTGTAAAGGCCGGATCTCCACGTTGTCGGCGCTGGGCGCAATGAATAGCGTGAGGAAAACGGGCGGTGACCTGCGCCTCAACCGCCTGTTCAAACTGCCGACCGGCAATAGTCAGCATCGGTGGAATAGACTGAAGCGCAATACCAAAGCGTGGCAGCCAGGCCAACCCTTTGTGCCGCTCGTGAAGGCGCAGTCGTAGATAGCGCCGGCACTGTTCGAGCCGAAGATACTGAGCCAAATCGGTTGGCGAAATCGGCTGCAACTGCGCTGAGTTAACCGCTAGCGGCGACAGGAGATCGTCCATTGTCTCACGCCGTCGGTTCATCGAACACCCCCGGTTCTGGCTTCGGTTCGATCCGATTGCGTAACATCCGCTCAAAGTTCCCGACTTGGCGTGGCCCAATGGCCCGTGCTGAAATCAACAACACTTGCCCATTCAGCAACTGAAGCTCGTACACGCCGGCAAGCTTACGCCAAGCCCGCACCTTCGACCATGGGATCTCGCTCCGTCCGCTGCGTGCGCTAACGATCAGCCCCTCACGACCAAGCTCGTAGCGCGTGGGTTGGTACACCGGTAAATCGCGGTTTCGGCTCTGGCGATGGATCGTTATCCATCCGACGATGATATAGACCAGAAAGGGGATCCATCCACCGAGCAACGCCGGTGCTTGCGGTGTATTCGGGTCGTAGATCACAAAAGCAGTGAGAACAGCTGCAACAAAGGCAAACACGTAGAAGATAGGTCGGCGAAAATAGCGACTCAGCGCATGGCGAGTGAACTCTTTTTGGCTAATTGTGCTCTCGATAATCATACATGTGTAGACTTAGAATGCGTTCCACTTGACCAACGTCAGTTCATTTCCACCGTAAGGCAATTCTCGATAGTGTAAATCGTCGAGCAAATGGCGGGACAAAAACAGACCTAATCCACCGGCTCGCTGTTGACCACGCCCGATCAGATTACGCGGCAGCGGCACATTCAACGGATTAAACGCAGGAGCAGCGTCAAGAATCCGCACATACAACGCCTTATTCTCGCTCCACACATCGATCCAAATCGGGCCGCTGTGGTCATGATACCCGTAAGTAATCGTATTTGCGATCAGCTCGTTAGCCGCATAGACCACGTCATCAATACACTCACGGCGAGCACCAATGTAGCTAGCCGCATCAATGATAGCACGCCGGATCTGCTTGAGGGTACGAAGGTCGGCGTTGAACGAGAATGATGCGGACATACGTACTCCAGTAACTTAGGGGGCAATATAACAAGAATACCGCTCATAATACCATAGGCACTGACGCTTCACGAAGCAGAACCTGCTTGACCACACCGATTACCGCCATTCTATGCGGAATAGCACGTTATGGCGACGACTCGGCAAGCCGAATAATCCGCGGCGCAATGGTGATGATCAAGGAATCAGTGATCGGCAGCTCTTGACCCGTTGCATCGTAGATAGCTCGCGGTTGCGCCGGCAACACAAACGTTCGTTCTTTGCCATCGCTACTCCACACCACGATCACATCACCGCCCGGCGTGCGAAAACGGTAGCCCTCCAAACCGTCATCATCTACTGCGCGCACATACCGTGCCGCCCCAAGTTGCTGACGCAAAAACCGGAAGGCTCCAAACGCCGCTTGTGGTTGCTGCCGATTATCGAGTAAGCCACCCTCTTGCCAACCGGGGCCGTTGAGCGTATACCAATGCGACATCAGCAGATCGGCAGCCAGCGTGCGGGCATACAGTCGCGCCACTGCGTCGGCCTTTGCTTCCTCGAAACCATTAGGCCGGCAATTCGGCGAACTACGGTAACAGAGCAGCGCACCTTCATTCATAATCACCGGCTTGGCGTAGCCATAGGTAGCAAGCACCGACCGCAGGTAAGCAAGTTTCCCTAGCGTTGCCCCGCCTCCCTCAGCCCACGACGGATGCTCACGGTCAGGATCGCGATGAACGGCAAAGTAAGCGTAGGCGTGATACGCCAGAATATCGAAGTAATCACCCCCCCCGGCGCGCAGCACCCCTTCAAAGAAGCGTCCGGCATGACACGGTTCATTCGTGCGAACGGCATGATCCGGTGAGCATGCCAGCAGTAATCCACCAAAGATCACCTGTGCCTGCGGATCGGCAGCTTTGATCGCAGGATAGGCCACTTTAAGCATCTCGGCATAGGCAGCACCACCGTAATTATCGGAATTGCTTTCATCGCCCCAACAGCCAAATGGCGCATCACCACCCACAAGCTGAAACGGGGCATCAGGTTCATTGCCCAATTCCCAGAACTTGACGTTGTACGGTGGCTGGCTGTAGCGGGTCACGAGTTCCCTAAGAAAGGCAGCGAAATCGGGTAGCGCTTCGGCCTGAATAGGCCCACATGACTTATCAGGTTGGGCCTGCGCCCACGTCGGTGTACCACGCACAATGACCATCGGTACCGCACCGCTTGCGCTGATTAGGCGCAACTCAGTCTCAACATCCTGCAATGCTGCCCAATTACGCACTCCACGGCTTGGCTCGACCTCATCCCAGCGAATGCCGTTGTAGCGCACCCAATCAGCTCCCAGTTCGGCCAACTGCGTGGCAGTAGCGGCAACCGTACCGCGATTGATCTCAACGCCGAACACCGACCGCCCGTTCCGCAGATCGGGCAATGGCTGTGGTGAGGTATGCAACTCACGTCCCAACAGCCCCAATAACACCCGCGAACGAGCCGGGTTTTGTGGATGCCATTCGAAACGGGCCCGCTCAAACCACTGCGTCAACACCAGATCACCGTTTGCATTCCGTTCCATCTGCGGCGCAGTGAGGGGATAGCCAAACAACGCCAGTGATTGCGCATAACGACTAAGACCGGGAATGCGCAGACCATTATTCTGCCAATAGGTGCGAAACCCATTGCCTGGCTCTTGATCACACACATTATGGCCGGTCTCTGGAAACCATAAGCAACCGGGCTGCGGGCCGGGGTCGGGGGGATCGGCAAACGGATCACGACCGACGCGCGCCAACGCCTCGGCCCCCATTCGCCCAATCTGAATCCGATACGCCGGCGGATTGGTCGGATGCAATTCCAATCGGTTTCGCTCTGTCCACTGGACGGTTAAGGTGCGGCCTTCATCGCCTACAAACTGTTCGAGCGGCCCGATGGGGTAGCCAAACACCGGCAATCCACCGTTGTCACGCCAGTAGGCAGTGAACGATGGGTGCAGGCAATTATCGATCAACGGCACATCGGGAAAACAAATCGGCGCGGCTGATTGAGCAGTTACCGGTGATGCCCAAGCAAGAAGGGACATGATAATACAGAGCAAGATGATGCGTTGCATAGACAGTTCTGGTGTGATGAAAAATACGCCAAAGGAGGGCGCCCGTTAGCGGTACAGGTTTATCTTACCAACGACATTGGTAGATCGTCAATGGTTGTAGATAGCGCGGATCGGGGATGGTGGCAACAACCGAACAACGTTCGACCAGATCGGGGCGATGGCTCAGTAACGGCAAAGCCTGTTCTTGCCATACCAGGTAATCGGGACGATAGAACTCAAGTGCGTAAGATGCCGCAGCGACAAAGCCACCCGTTCCCAACCGAGTGGCTATATCTGGCTGTAACAAACCGGCAATATCGATCATCGGGCGTTGCGCATAATAGCCGATGATACCTATTTCAAGTGCTGCAACGCGCGCATCCGGTGGTGTATGCGCAGCTAACCATTCACCGGCAGCCCGATAGACCGTCAATCGCGGATCGATTTGTTGTCCGATTCGATAAACGGCACCACCAAACCACACGATAGTACCACCCAACAGAATAATTGTTCCGATAGTTGCCAGTCGTTGGCCGCCGAATCGTTGCAACCACTCGATCACCGTTTGCGCCCCCAGACCAAAAGCTGGCGCCAGACCGATTAAGAGCGGAGCAACGTACCAAAAGTAGCCGGCAACGTGCAAAACGGTGTACGCCAGCCCGTATAAAACCGCCCACCCCATCGGAAGTAACCAATACGGCGTGCGAATCGTTGCGACGAGACCGAGACCGGCTAATCCGAAGACCACCTGATACAACGGCTGGCGCAGATACTCCGACAATGTAACCAACAACCGATCACCAAAATCGTAAAAGCCGGGGATGAGTGCCTGTTGCTGTTTGGCATATAGCGTTACCGGAAGCGGTATCCCGTAAACTATCCATGCCAAACCAAGACCAGTGGCAACAATAATGATCCAGAGCAGCGCCGCTTTCCACGGCCAACGCTGCCACTGACGCCAAACACCACCGGATACCATCATTATGAGCAGGGCTACCGGCCCGGCCAGCACACCATCGGGCCGCAACCATACCAAGACCCCTAAGAGAAAACCGGTCAACCACTGCCGGCCTTGTGCCGCACAAACAAAACTCCATAACGTCAACGCCATTGCCGGCATCGTTTCACTGCCCACGGTGGTTAACGGAAGGGGAAAGAACATGTAAAGAAGGGCAGCCATTATCCCGGCGAGTTGGTTACCCCACCGGTCGCCGAGATACCACAGCGCCAACCCACCGGCGGCATGGCTTAAACAACCCACGAGGTTAGCAACGAGGGGTACAGGCCAACCCCAGAACGCTACCGGTGCCAGGATTAGCCCAAAGAGTGGTGCCGTAGTACTTAGTGTTGCAGTACCGGGATTGTAGACGAAGCCGTAACCGGCGGCCAGATTGGCTGCGTAACGGTAGGTGATGTACGGATCATCGTAGCCGCGTCGGAATAAGACCGCGAATAAGCCTAATCCAACGATCATTGCCGCTACCCAAGCCAAGTATGGCTCCCTCACCGTGCTACCTAGCCGGATAATGGTTTGTTTGATTTTCACAGTTTACCAACCTATACGTGTGCAATCCCTGCCACAAAAAGAAAAAATAGCGTTATGATAAGACTAGCATAATTTTGGTAGACACCGCTCAGCACTGACTAGCACGCCGTGCGTGCCATATTGCTAACAAAGCAAGACACTGATAACCATGCTTTCCTTTGGATACTCGGTCGCTCAGCTCTTCATCCGACCGGTCAGATTGGTTCGCAGCTTCACCCCCGAAACCCTGCGTGCCGATTTTCTTGCCGGATTGACCGTCGGATTGGTCCTGTTACCGCAATCGCTTGCCTTCGCGCTATTAGGTGGTTTACCACCCATTACCGGCTTGTATACTGCATTGACCGCTACTATTGTCGGTGCATTGTGGGGGTCATCGAGTCATCTCAATAGCGGGCCAACAAACACAGCGGCCATTATCACTTTATCGGTTCTAGCTCCGGTTGTCCCCATCGATAGCCCGGAGTTTGTCACGGCAGCGAGTTTGGTTGCGGTAATGGCTGGTATTATCCGGGTTATCATGGGTATTGCTCGCCTTGGTATCCTTGTCAATTTTGTCTCTGATGCGGTATCGGTGGGATTTACGGCCGGCGCTGGTATTTTGATACTTTCAAATCAAATCGGCCCATTGTTACGCATCGATCTCCCACCCGGTGCCGATCCCATTACGACGGTTACCGAAACAGCTCGTCACTTTGATGCCATTCACTGGCCTTCGTTAGCGGTAGGAGTGACTACGATTGGCATCATTTTGCTTTCACCACGCATCACCCGCAAAATCCCGGCCGTCTTGATTAGTATTGTGATCGTTTCACCGATCGTCTGGTTCCTCAATCTCAAAGCGCAAGGGGTGCGGGTAATGGGACCGGTACCACCGGGTTTTCCACCGCTGGCCCAGTTACCGATCTTCGATCTAGACCTGATCGGACATCTGGTGAACGGTGCGTTAGCACTGGCCATTATCGGCTCGGTAGAGGCCGTCGCGATTGCACGAGCAATTGCCGGCTATACCGGTGAGCGTATTGACAGCAACCAAGAGTTTGTCGGACAGGGGTTGGCCAACATCGCCTCTGGCATCTTTTCAGGAATGCCATGCTCAAGTTCGTTCAATCGCTCGGCATTGGCCTATCAGTCGGGAGGCCAAACGGCTCTTACCGGGGTTGTATCCGGGATAACAGTTTTTCTGGCAACCACCGTCCTCGGTCCGTTGTTGGCCGAAGTCCCGCGGGCGGCATTAGCCGGCGCATTGGCGGTGACCGCTTGGAGTATGGTTGACCGGCGCAATATGTCAAGGATCTGGCGCGGGTCACGGGGCGAGGCGGTTATCATGATCATCACGCTCGTCCTCACCCTGACCCTCCCCCTCCAATTCGCCATTCTCACCGGCGTACTGATGTCCCTCGGCTATTACCTCCTCCGCACCGCTACCCCGCGCATTGAAACCGTCGTCCCAGACACAGCGTTCCGCCATTGGGACCCCGCCCACGGCCGTCCCACCTGCCCTCAGCTCCTCGTCGTCGACCTCCAAGGCGACCTCTACTTCGGCGCCGCCAGCCACGTCGAAGAAATGTTGCTCCGCCTCCTCAACCAGCACCGCAGTGTTCGTTATCTCCTCCTCCGGATGCACAGTGTCAATCACTGCGATGTCAGCGGCATTCGCGCCCTCGAAACTATCCGCCGCACCCTCCGCGTCCGCGGTGGTGACCTCTACTTCGTCCGTGTCCGCGCCGGCGTGATGTATCGGATGCAGATCAGCGGCTTCTACGAGCAGCTCGGTCCTGAACGCTTCCTCGATGAAGATACCGCCATCGACTTCCTTTTCCACCGTGTCCTCGACCCCGCCGTCTGCATCTACGAGTGCGACCGCCGCGTCTTCCGCGAATGTCAAGAATTGCCCAAACAGACGCTGCCCGGCCACTTGACCATCCCGTTGCTCGACGGCAAGCTGCCGACCCAGATCAATGCCCGTGCCTTGTGGGAAGCGTTGCATAGCCCGCAACCGCCGGCGATCATCGACGTGCGTGAACCGCGCGAGTTTCAGCGCGGCCATATTCCCGGTGCACGCAACATCCCCCTCTCACGGCTGATCAGCGAGCGTGACGCCGTGCCGGCGGGGCCGGTCGTGCTGGTCTGTCGTAGTGGAAGGCGCAGCTTACGGGCAGCAGCGTTGCTAGTTGGACGCACCCCCCCGCCGCAGGTGCTAGAGGGTGGGATGCTGGCGTGGGAAGCTGCCAACCTACTTGAAGCCGTTGAGCAGGTGTGAAACGGAAGCTCACTTTACACATTTAGTCAAGTGAGAGAATGGGCTTACGAAGCGACCCTTACGGAAGAAGAGAAGCGTCGGGGATTCAGCGATAGCCTACTTTTCGGTACTATAGATCGGTATTCGATAACGAGAATCGATAAAATACATAACCAAAACCCTCTTCTTTTGCATCAACATTCGACAATGGCGTTACAATAACGCTATGATCTAGAACTCATGAAAGCTCTGACAAGGTATGATTGATTACCTACGTTCAGTCATAACCCTCTTTGCCCAACCGATCCGGCTCATCCGCACGTATCCCATCGATGCGTTACGCGCTGACTTCTTTGCCGGAATCACCGTCGGTCTTGTCTTGTTGCCACAATCGCTTGCCTTTGCAATTTTGGGTGGATTACCACCAATTGTTGGGCTGTACAGCGCCATGACGGCAACCATCGTCGGTGCATTGTGGGGTTCATCAAGTCACGTGAACGGTGGTCCAAGCACGACCAGCGCGATCTTGACCCTCTCTGTGCTCCTCCCGATTGCACCGCTTGGTAGCGCCGAGTTTGTCACCGCAGCCAGTATGATCGCGGTGATGGCCGGGATCATTCGCTTAATTATGGGAATAGCGCGCCTTGGCATGCTGATAACCTTTATTTCGGATGCCGTAGCCGTGGGATTTACTGCCGGCTCAGGTCTGTTGATTCTGTTTAACCAATTTGGCCCAATCACCAAACTCTCTATCTCACCTGGTGCCAGTATTCCAACGATCGTCCAAGAAACGGTCACCCAACTGACGGCAATCCATTGGCCCTCACTCATTATCGGTGCCGCTACGATTGCACTCATCTACCTTCTACCCTACATCACACGCGCTGTGCCGGCAGCCCTACTTAGTATGACAATTGTCACAATCGTGACTGCATTTCTCAACATCGAACAATACGGAGTGCGCTTAATCGGTGATATCCCACCAGGTTTTCCACCACTGGCCCAATTGCCCTGGTTTGATATTGGTTTGATCGGCCAATTGTTAAACGGCGCACTTGCTTTGGCAATCATTGGTTTAGTAGAGGCAGTCGCGATTGCACGGGCTATTGCCAGTTACACCGGCCAGCGGATTGATAGCAACCAAGAGTTTGTTGGGCAGGGGTTGGCCAACATCGTTTCTGGCCTCTTCTCAGGGATGCCGTGTTCTGGTTCGTTCAACCGTTCGGCACTAGCTTATCAAGCCGGTGGTAAAACTGCACTCACCGCCGTAATTTCTGGCCTTACTGCCCTGGCAGGAACGGCGATCTTGAGTCAACTATTAGCGATTATTCCCCGACCGGCTATTGCTGGGACACTGATGGTCGCAGCACTTGGTATGGTCGACCGGCGTGGTATGGCGCGGATCTGGCGCGGGTCACGGGGCGAGGCGGTTATCATGATCATCACGCTCGTCCTCACCCTGACCCTCCCCCTCCAATTCGCCATTCTCACCGGCGTGCTGATGTCCCTCGGCTATTACCTCCTCCGCACCGCTACCCCGCGCATTGAAACCGTCGTCCCAGACACAGCGTTCCGCCATTGGGACCCCGCCCACGGCCGTCCCACCTGCCCTCAGCTCCTCGTCGTCGACCTCCAAGGCGACCTCTACTTCGGCGCCGCCAGCCACGTCGAAGAAATGTTGCTCCGCCTCCTCAACCAGCACCGCAGTGTTCGTTATCTCCTCCTCCGGATGCACAGTGTCAATCACTGCGATGTCAGCGGCATTCGCGCCCTCGAAACTATCCGCCGCACCCTCCGCGTCCGCGGTGGTGACCTCTACTTCGTCCGTGTCCGCGCCGGCGTGATGTATCGGATGCAGATCAGCGGCTTCTACGAGCAGCTCGGTCCTGAACGCTTCCTCGATGAAGATACCGCCATCGACTTCCTTTTCCACCGTGTCCTCGACCCCGCCGTCTGCATCTACGAGTGCGACCGCCGCGTCTTCCGCGAATGTCAAGAATTGCCCAAACAGACGCTGCCCGGCCACTTGACCATCCCGTTGCTCGACGGCAAGCTGCCGACCCAGATCAATGCCCGTGCCTTGTGGGAAGCGTTGCATAGCCCGCAACCGCCGGCGATCATCGACGTGCGTGAACCGCGCGAGTTTCAGCGCGGCCATATTCCCGGTGCACGCAACATCCCCCTCTCACGGCTGATCAGCGAGCGTGACGCCGTGCCGGCGGGGCCGGTCGTGCTGGTCTGTCGTAGTGGAAGGCGCAGCTTACGGGCAGCAGCGTTGCTAGTTGGACGCACCCCTCCGCCGCAAGTGCTAGAGGGTGGGATGCTGGCGTGGGAAGCTGCCAACCTGCTTGAAGCCGTTGAGCAAACATGAAACGGTAAAATGTACTATGAATTGTCGATCTTGCACATCGCATCTATACTTTCGTATACCATTGCAGTAAAGGTATATACCTGCAACGCGATTGGAACACTTGAGAGTGCAACGATGGATATTCCTCAATCACAACGACTTGGTCCCAACACCGGTCTCGATCTCGTGCGTGCTACCGAGGCAGCAGCGATTGCCGCAGCCCGCTTGATGGGACGGGGTGAAGTTGAAGAGGCCGACCGGGCCGCAGCCACGGCGATGGCTGCAGCACTGGCCAATCTTGATCTCGACGGACGGCTCGCCATGGGTGAAGATGTGCGAGCAGCGGTGAGTACGCCTCTCCCCGCCGGAGCGCGCGTTGGTAACGGGAATGGCCCACCTGCCGACCTGATCGTCGATCCAGTTGATGGACGTCGCCAGTTAGCCCAAGGACGGGCGGGGGCAGTTTCGTTTGCTGCGGTTACCAATCGAGGGACGCTCTGGGCACCACATCCGGCGGCATACATGGACAAAATTGTGGTGGGACCGGAAGTTGCTCCCTACATGGTGCCGGAATGCCTCGACGCACCGGCCGGATGGACGTTAGCACTCGTCGCCCGTGCCATTCGACGCACCGTGCGTGATCTGGTCGTCTTTGTCCTTGATCGTCCACGACACACCCACCTCATTGAAGAGATCCGAGCCGCCGGTGCACGGGTAATGTTGGCCGATGATGGCGATATTTATGGAGCTTTACTCGCGGCTATGCCAGGCACCAATGTTGATATTCTGATGGGAATTGGTGGTGCGCCGGAGGGTGTATTAGCGGCATGTGCGATCAAGTCATTGGGCGGAGCAATGCTTGCCCGACTTGCCCCACAGAGCGAAGCCGAGCGCGAGGCAATCACACGTGCCGGCCTTGACACGAAGCGTATCTTGACCTGTGACGATATTGTGAGCAGTAACCAGATTTTCTTCGTAGCCACCGGAATTACCGATAGCATCCTGTTGCGTGGCGTGCGCCTAGCCGGTGATCGGGCCGAAACGAATTCGCTGATTTTGCGGAGTGAAACACGTACCCGCCGCTTGATCTTCGCCGAGCATTTGTTGACCCCCTAAACGAACCTTGGTATCGCCCGGCGTGGTATCGAGAACAACACCGGCCTTCTCCTCCATGGAGAAGGCTGCATTGTACTGTATTAGGCACTGTTACGCTGAGTAAGGCTGTTGTCTGTACCTGCCGACGGCATATCATTTTAACAAACACTGCCAATTACCAATCAATTTGCATGATCGGTGAGATTGTGCTATAATTTCGCTGTGAACTGAATACGACCCCGTAGCTCAGTGGATTAGAGCGTTTCCCTGCGGAGGAAAAGGTCGCGCGTTCGAATCGCGCCGGGGTCGCCAACCAACCCGCCTACTCGGCGGGTTGTTCATTAGCAAAAGCGGTTGCCGAGAAGCGTTTACAACCATCGTTACCATCGTTGCTGAGCTAGGGGGACGATGTGCCGTCCCCTAACATTGCTGCTACTATTAAGACTGCACGTATTCTCAGATCATCCCTCCGGCAACAACACTCCCTCCAGTGCCAATAGCGCCCGCTTCCGCTCGATCCCCCAGCGAAATCCATGCAGCTTCCCGTCAGCACCCAGTACGCGGTGGCATGGCACCACAATTGCTAACGGATTCGTGGCGCATGCCCGCCCCACCGCCCGGGCCGCCGTGATCGGCAGTCCAAGGTCGCGAACAAGTTGGCCGTAGGTACGAGTACTGCCTCGTGGAATAGTCTGTAACGCCCGCCAGACCCGCTGCTGAAACGGGGTTCCTGCTGACAGATCGAGCGGCAACGGCGGCAGATCGGTCTCGTTGCGTAAGTAGGCAGTGATTGCCGTCGCCGCAGCGAGTGGCTCATCGCCTACGTGGATCGATGCAGTGGAGAAGGTTGTGCGAAGTGCCGCTACCAGCGACGAATCATCGTCGCCGAGAAAGACGGCGGCGAGACCGTGCGCAGTCGTGGCGACGAGCAAGCGCCCTAAAGGACTAGCAGTGAGCATGATCGTAAACACGGGCTGCATCACAGTCCTACCTGCAATTCTTCGGCCAGATCAATCGCGCGTAACGAGGCTGCTGCTTTATTACAACTCTCATTAAACTCGTATTCGGGAGTGCTATCGGCCACTACCCCGGCAGCAGCTTGGGCATAGGCAACCCCATCTTTGACTATCAGGGTACGCAGCGCAATGCATGTATCGAGATCACCGTTGAAACCAAGATGCCCAACTGCGCCGGCATAGATACCACGCTGCTCACCCTCGAGTTCGGCGATAATCTCCATCGAGCGAATCTTAGGCGCACCGGTGACGGTACCGGCGGGAAAGCAGGCCCGTAAGGCATCGATTGGCTTGAGATCGGCCCGGAGTTTGCCGACCACTTCTGACACAATATGCTGGACGTGACTGTATTTCTCGATGGTCATAAAGACCGGCACGTGTACCGTTCCCGGTTCGCTGATCCGCCCTATGTCGTTACGCCCCAAATCGACCAACATCAAATGCTCGGCACGTTCCTTTTCGTCGGCCAGCAACTCGGCGGCCAGTCGTTCATCTTCGGCGGCATCACGTCCACGCCAGCGCGTGCCCGCAATCGGGCGGGTCGTGATGTTGCCATCGCGCACCTGTACCAGCATTTCAGGTGATGCACCGACCAAATCGCCTTCGCCGGTGCGAATGTAGAACATATACGGCGAAGGGTTGATGGTGCGGAGAGCGCGATAGATGGTGAAGCTGTCGGCGCTCGTTGCCTTGCTGAAGCGCTGCGAAATCTGTACCTGAAAGATGTCACCGGCCATAATATACTCTTTCGCCCGCAACACCGCCGCCTTGAACTCGGCTTCAGTACGGTTCGAGACGACCGGATTGGGCACGGTACGCGCCGGCGTATTGTGCGGTTCGTAATTGCGCAGGCTAAACCCGATAGTCGAAGGCAATGGCTTTTGCAGCCGGGCTATCAGTGTTTCGATGCGGCTAACGGCTCGCTGATATTCAGCCGCCAAATCCTCGACATCGAGATGGACGTGCGAGATAACGATAATCTTGTGGCGGACGTGATCGAAGGCGAGAAGCGTATCAACAAACATCCACCAGCTATCAGGCATATCGTAGGGACGCACCGGTGGCACCGGTAGGCGTTCAAAATAGCGGGCCGCTTCATAGCTGAGATAGCCAACCGCACCACCAACAAAGATCGGCAAATTGGGCAGACGGATAGGGCGATAGGCGTTAAGATAGCTCTCAAGCACGATCAACGGATCGCTGTATGGAAGAGTCTGCTTGTAGCCCCTATGTGTCGCCTGCGCCACACCGTCGTGCATGCGCAGAACCATATACGGATCGCTACCGATAAATGAATAACGACCGATATTCTGCCCTCCGGTCACGCTTTCGAGCAGAAAGCCGAGACCGCTCTGCGCGATCTTGAGATAGGCCGAGACCGGCGTTTCAAGGTCGGCCATAATCTCACGGTAGATCGGGCAGAGATTGCCCTGCCGGCGTAATTCATACATCTGGTCAAGGGTTGGATAATACATGTAATTCCCCTTATTGGGCTGTCCAATCCATTACAGCGCACAGCCGTCGCCATCTCACGACTGTGCGCCACGCCGTGACCAGCATTATTTCCGGTCATTCGGCAACACAAAACCCACCCGTTCAAGGATCAGGGTCATCTTGGGTTCAGCGACGGCACGAGCCTGTTCGGCGCCAATTGCTAAAATGCGATCTAGCTCTGCCGGATCGTCCATCAACTGATAGTATCGCTCACGAATAGGCCGAAGCGACTCGATCACAACCTCGGCCAATTCACTTTTTAGCGCGCCATACCCTTTGCCGGCAAAATGTGCCTCGATCTCAGGTCGACTTTTTCCGGTAAGTAACTCGTAGATTTGCAAGAGATTGTTGACACCGGCGCGCTCTGGATCATCGCTGAAGCGGATTTCGTTGTACGAATCGGTAACGGCACGCTTGATTGCCCAACGAATCTCGTCGGGTTCATCGATGATCCGAATAGCATGACCGCGAGTGGTATCCGATTTGCTCATCTTGGACGTCGGATCGTTCAAGCCCATAATGCGGGCCCCACTTTCACG
Source organism: Chloroflexus sp. (assembly GCF_056331925.1). Classification (NCBI taxonomy): domain Bacteria; kingdom Bacillati; phylum Chloroflexota; class Chloroflexia; order Chloroflexales; family Chloroflexaceae; genus Chloroflexus; species Chloroflexus sp. The sequence goes on along the minus strand of NZ_JBWGQH010000002.1, from coordinate 65,226 downwards.
GATGACCGGCTCAGGAATGACAAAGGTCTCGCCGTAGAGGTAATTGAACCGCTGTGCCAGGTCGCGGGTCAGCTCGATATGTTGCTTCTGATCTTCGCCGACCGGCACCTCATCGGCGTCATAGAGCAAAATATCGGCGGCCATCAGCACCGGATAGGTGAGCAGACCGGTCATCACACTCTCTTGCTTTTGGGCTTTGGTTTTGTATTGGGTCATACGTTCGAGCCAGCCAAGTGGCGTGACGCAACTAAAGACCCACGCACACTCAGCATGGGCGCGCACATGACTCTGTACAAAGAGCGTCGTCTGTTGCGGATCGATACCGCAAGCCAGCAACACCGCAGCTAATTCACGGGTTTGCCGGTGCAGTGCCGCCGGTTCCTGCGGCACGGTAATCGCGTGCAAGTCAACGATGCAGATAAAGTTGGTCTTCTGGCCCTGCCCGGCCACCCATTGCTGGATAGCGCCCAAGTAGTTGCCGATATGGAGATTGCCCGAAGGCTGAATGCCGGAAAAGACTCGTGGTTTGCGGTTCATACGCATGCCTCTTGTCGATGATTATCGAAATTACAGAGTAAATACGCTGAATAGACAACTCCGCCAGGCAAATCGAGATTTATCTCATATGTACGTCACCAAAAGAAGCCAAGATATTGTCCACTTTGCGGATGGTAGACCGACCATTGACAGGTTCTTCTCGCCAATACGCTGCTCATACTACTTATAGATGACAGCAGTCTGCTCATAGCGATTTCCTTTCGATAGTAACAGAGAAGTTTTACCATCCGTTACCCTCTTGCCGGTTGTGCCGCTCGATCAGAAGTGCGGCAAACTATATCTTTCGCCAACAATGCTATACTATGAGTATCGTTGCCGTGTATCAGCATGCCAGGTTATCAATGAAGCGTTTGTTCCTCTTGATAGTTTTGATCGGGCTGCTAGGCAGCCTGAGCACACCAACAACGCCGGCTCTGGCCGAAACACCTGCGACGTTCATCAGTCTCAATCCCATCGTTCAACCACTGACGCCCACACCGGTCGTAGTGCGCATAAGCGGCTACAATGGCCCAGCCTCTCTGATCATATTCGACGGTCGCGGGCGCTTCGCCGGCGTCTTCAATCTGACCATTGTCAACGGTGAAGGTTGGGGCGAAGTGATACCGCGCGGCGCACTGGGTAACCATTGGGCTGCGCTCTTCACTGCCGATGGGCAGATAGTCGCCAATGGTACCATCTATCGCCTTGATGCGGAAACTACGCTGCACACCGGTATTGATGGCTATGATCGGTTGTACCCAACCGTGCGCCGATTTATGGCTGCTGACCGGCTGAGCTATCAGCTCGACGGGCAGAAGGTAGTCGGTTACCGCTCGCCCGACAGCCCGCTGCTCTGGCTGCGCGACCACTACTATCAAAATCGTGCGTTTCGCTATTTCGAGACCGATCTGCGTTCGTTGCCGGAGGCATTTGCGCGTGCGCAAGCCCCTGACGGTAGTCTGCCCGATTTCGTCGCCCGCCCGGAGTGGGCCATTCCTGCGTTTCGTACTCCGGTCGAAGCCGATGTGGAATATCTCTTTGTGCAATTGATCTACGAGACGTGGCAAGTCACCGGCGATACCGAATGGATGCTGCGCATGTTGCCGGCTGCACAGCGCGCCATTGACTACACACTGCGCGACTCGCTGCGCTGGGAACCGACATTGGGGCTGGTCAAACGCCCGTTCACTATCGACACGTGGGATTACGAGTACGGCCCGGCGGTGGTCAACCCGAACACCGGCGAACTGGGACCGCGCCACTGGATCGATGAACAGACCAAGTGGGGCATTTTTCACGGCGATAACACCGGTTTGGCGGCAGCACTCAAGGCGTTGGCGCTGATGGAGGAGGCTGCCGGGCAAGCAGATCTGGCCGCTGTGCGCCGCGTGATTGCCGCCGATCTGATGACGCGCCTCAATGCGCTGAGCTGGAATGGCCGCTTCTACACCCATCATGTCAAGCTTATCCCCTATGATGTGCCCGGCGTTGATGAAGCCGAGCAGTTGAGCCTCTCGAACGCGATCGCGCTGAATCGCGGTGTCTTAACCGAAACGCAAGGCCGGGCCATTGTGGCCGAATATCTGCGTCGGTTGAACGATCCCCGTCGGATCGCCTTTGCCGAATGGTACAGCATTGATCCTCCATTTCCGGTAGGCGCATTCGATATGAACGGTCGTCTCGGCGAACGACCGGGAGAGTACGTCAACGGTGGCATTATGCCGTTAGTCGGTGGTGAACTTGCCCGCGGTGCATTCCGTTACGGCTACGAAGCCTACGGCTTCAACATTTTGCAACGGTACATTAACCTAATCGAGCGCACCGGCACGAGCTACCTCTGGTACTACCCAACAGGTGGGATTGCACCGGCCAACGAATTCTTACCCACCGATGGCTGGGGGGCTAGCGCAATGCTCGGTGCGTTGATCGAAGGCGCTGCCGGCATTGAGGACCAGCATACGAGTTTCACCACGGTTACCATTTCGCCGCGTTGGCCAGCCGACCCGGTCTACACGATCCACGATGTCTACGCAGTAGCTCGCTACGCCGCCGGCGATGGGTATGTCGCATACCGGTGGCAACTGAGACCGGCCACCGACAACCAACCGAGCCAGATCAACCTCACCGCTACCGGCAACGGCGACAGCTTCCGCTTGCGTCTGCTTGTACCGGCAGGTATGACACCACAAACCATACACCTCAACGGCGCGCCCATCTCGTTACAGATCGAGCAAGTTGGTGCTAGCCGGTACGTCACTATCACCGCCGCCGGGCCGATTATCACCGTCACAGTGACGCTGGCGCGAGGGTAGGATCGCATTGGATCAGGGCGTCGAGGCACTGCGAGCGCGGGGGAGGGAACCAACCCTTCACGACTTTGCCTTCTCTGCACCTTTGCGTGAGCGACCCGCTGCCCTCCTCCGCGCCTTTGTGTTAAAGTCCCTACGCCCCTACCGATGGCAACCCGGCCAACGCCATCGCCACCTCGGTGTCCGAATACTCGTAATCGCGCAACTTACCAGCCTGATAATCCATATAGGCCTGCAAGTCAAAATGGCCATGGCCACACAGATTAAACAAGATAACCTCGCTCTTCCCCTCTTCCTTGCAGCGGAGCGCCTCACGAATAACGCCGACAATAGCGTGGTTAGCCTCAGGTGCGGGCAAAATACCCTCAGTGCGGGCAAATTGGACACCGGCAGCGAATGTCTCAAGCTGCTGAATGGCAATCGCCTCGATAACCCCAAGCTCAAGCAAATGGCTCACCAACGGAGCCATACCGTGGTAACGCAGACCACCGGCATGGATACCGGGCGGCACAAAAGTGCTACCGAGCGTATGCATCTTCATTAATGGCGTCAAGTGAGCCGTATCACCGAAATCGTAAGCATACTTCCCTTTAGTCAGCGACGGGCAAGCCGCCGGCTCAACTGCCACCACCCGTAATGGCCGCTCACCGCGCAGCTTCGCCCCGATAAAGGGGAAAGCGATACCGGCAAAATTCGAGCCGCCGCCGGTACAACCGACCACCACATCAGGATAGTCGCCGGCCATCTCCATCTGGATCATCGCCTCTTGGCCGATCACCGTCTGATGGAGAAGGACGTGATTGAGCACGCTGCCGAGCGCGTAGCGGGTATCATCGCGCTGGGCTGCCACTTCCACCGCCTCAGAAATCGCGATACCAAGACTGCCGGTACTATCCGGATGCTCGGCCAAGATAGCCCGTCCGGCTGCCGTCTCGGTGCTTGGGCTGGCGATCACGCGCGCACCGTAGGTCTCCATCAGCGCCCGACGGTAAGGCTTCTGATTGTAGCTGACTTTGACCATAAACACCTCGACCTCAAGGCCGAACAGCGCACCGGCGAAGGCAAGCGACGAACCCCACTGACCGGCACCGGTTTCGGTAACTAACCGCCGCACCCCCTCGATCTTGTTGTAGTAAGCCTGTGCCACTGCCGTATTCGGTTTGTGGCTTCCGGCCGGACTGACACCCTCGTACTTGTAATAGATGCGAGCCGGCGTATCAAGCGCACGTTCGAGCCGACGCGCACGGAAGAGAGGCGTGGGCCGCCACTGGCGATAGATAGCACGCACCTCTTCAGGAATGGGAATCGTGCGCTCAGTGCTCACCTCTTGCTTGATCAGCTCCATCGGGAAAAGCGGGGCCAGATCGGCAGGGCCAATGGGCTGACCGGTAGCCGGATGTAACGGCGGTGGCGGCAGAGAAGGGAGATCGGCGGCGATGTTATACCACGATTCCGGCAGGCGATCTTCGCTGAGCAGATACTTGACGGTTTCCACAGACACCTCTCCTTGCAGCAATACACCAAATACACCAATAAAAAAGCTCTCGACCAAATTGGTCGAGAGACGGAATAAACCGCGGTGCCACTCTCGTTCGCCGCAGCTCACGCACACGGCGCACTCTACAGGTGCTGTCGGCAATGCCGCTCCACACCTAGCGCCCTGATAACGGTGGCGTCTCCGGCAGCGACTACTGCGGGAAAACCCGGTTCGCCGTGCGACTCACAGGCCCATTCACAAGCACCGAACTTGCCGATCTCGCACCATCACCGGCTCGCTGGACTGTCGCCATGCTTGTTACTCTTCCTGATCAACGTCGTTATTCTAATGTGGAGGAAGTATACCATCCTCGGTTGTCGGTGTCAATACAAGGTCATACCACATCGAACAAGAACGTAATTGTACGTTTACCCTGTGGATTCCGGTGACAGAGGGCGATTCAGAGGCCGGCCGTGCAAATAGGAGAACGTTCGCTATGCTAGCGAAAACCGCAATCAATAACAACTTCCACCAACACACCTGTAGAACTCGACAACGATGATGACATATGCATCCGACAAGGGTTTCGCGTGTGGGTCTTTACAAATCCGCAATAGGGAACAGATCCGGTTTATGAGCCTGTTTCGGGCTAACCCGGCGCACGAATTGGCCGATCGGCTGCCATACGCGAACCGCATCAACGACGAATTGCACATAGTGTGAGCCTATATCGGCTTTGACGGCTATCTGGTTGGATCAGACGGAGCTACGCGGCGCAATATCATCTTCGCTACCCGTACTTTCATCGATCACGTGCGGGCTGGGTTGCGAAGGGCGAGACGGATGTAATTGCGTAATCGCTGTTGGCAGCAGCGCGGCTACCGCACGCCATACCTTCTCTGTCGGCAGCAACACGGCTGCCACATACCATACGTACAGTCTCCTGAGCGTATTCACAGAGTAACAAAGGGACTGTATCGTTTCAAACTAGGTATGAACTAGATCATAGCTGCATGAATCAACAACGGCCACCGAATCGTAGGTGGCCGGAGAGAGGGGAATGAGGGCGGTGTGTAGGTTGGGAGATGTTTGTCACGCGGCGACCACCGCAAATCGCTTCGCTTGACAATAGGTACTATAGCAATCATAGATTAGCCCTAGATTAATCCACTATTAGATGAATGTTAACGGCTGACCAAGTGCGATCTTTTACCCAAGTTATCCACAATTCCACCAGTTATCCACAATTCTGCACAACTTCATTCGTTCATGTCCCAACCGTGACCGGAAGACAAAAGCGGTGTATACTCAAAAAGGAGGCTATGCAACAACGTTCAATGAAGACGACAGAGGAGTAACAGTGACACAACGTATCGTCATTGTAGGCGCCGGGCCAGGTGGGTTGGCGACGGCTATCCGCTTAGCCGGGCGCGGCTATCAAGTTGATATCTTTGAAGCTGCCGACCGTCCGGGTGGGCGCATGCGCGGCTTCTCGCTGGGTGATTACCACTTTGATACAGGACCGACCATCTTACAGTTGCCGCGACTATACGACGAATTATTTGCGAGCGTGGGGTTGCGTTTTAGCGACTACGTCGAACTAGTACGCCTCGAACCAAATACACGAATCAGATTTTGGGATGGTGAATACCTCGATCTGACTTCGGATACGGCGGCCTTCAAGGCGCAGCTTGCCCGATTTGGTTCAGAGCTGCCGGCGCAGTTTGAACGCTGGTATATTGAGCATATCCGCAAGTACAAGGTCGGGTACGAACCGTACCTTGCGACGCCGGTACGAACACCGCTCGGTTATTTGAAACCACGTGAAATTGCCGCAGCGCTCGCTTTTCGCCCGTGGGAAAGCCTGTACGATCACTTCAAGCGCTTCTTTCACGATGAACGAGTAGTCTATGCCTTGGCTTACCAAGCGAAGTATTTGGGTATGCACCCTACCGCCTGTTCGAGCATCTTTAGTCTGGTGACCTTCCTCGAGTTTGCTGAGGGCATTTGGCATCCGATCGGCGGCTTTCGCGCTTTGGCAGCCGGATTGGCTAAAGCTGCGACCGATTTAGGTGTAACGATACATTACAACCGACCGGTCAAACAGGTGCTTGTCGAAAACGGACGGGCTTGTGGGGTTGAGTTGGCTGATGGCGAGCGAATATCTGCTGACGGTGTGGTGGTCAACGCAGATTTTGGTCATGCGCTGACTCACATTATCCCACCGCACGCGCGTGGCAAGTATACCGATCAGAAACTCAACCAGATGGAGTTTTCGTGTTCAACGTTTATGCTCTATCTGGGTGTCAACCGACGCTGGGACGAGTTGCCACACCATCAGCTCTATCTCTCAGCGACGATTCGTCGTAACGACCCATTGTGGGCCAAAAGTGCAATTCTCGACGAAGAAGATCCATCGTTCTACGTATGTAACCCAACGATTGTCGACCCGGCGAACGCCCCTCCCGGTCACAGTACTCTGTTTGTGTTGGTACCGGTGCCTAATCTGCGTTATCAGGTTGATTGGCCGGCGGTGAAGCAACGTTATCGGGACCTGGTGATTCAGCAGATGACCAAACTCGGGTTTCATGATGTCGAGCGCCACATTGTTGTCGAGCGGCATTACACCGCCGAGACGTGGCGCGACGAGCATCACACTTATCTAGGCGCGGTCTTTAACCTGATTCACAGTTGGAGCCAGCTTGGCCCATTCCGCCCCCACATCCGGCACGATGGCGCGCGCAATCTCTATTGGATCGGCGGTGCGGTGCATCCGGGTAGCGGTCTAATGACCATTTTAGAGGCAGCCAAGAGCGCGGTTCATTTTATCAGCGAAGACCTGCCATTGGACCAACCGATAGCGATAGGACGTTAGGGATAGGCATCGCCCCACCGTAGCCCCGCACTGCCGGACGGGCCCCGCACTGCCGGACGGGCCCCGCACTGCCGGACGGGCCCCGCACTGCCGGACGGGCCCCGCACTGCCGGACGGGCCCCGCACTGCCGGGGAACGGCCCCGCACTGCCGGACGGGCCCCGCACTGCCGGACGGGCCCCGCACTGCCGGACGGGCCCCCCACTGCCGGACGGGCCCCGCACTGCCGGACGGGCCCCCCACTGCCGGACGGGCCCCGCACTGCCGTGCGGGGCTACTAGTCGCGGGGGTTGCCGTGGGCTAATGCAAACAGTTCATCAACATCTAATAATAATGCGGGATGGGGCAGATCGCGTATTACACCACACGAAAAACCATCAACATGATCGGGCGGAGCAAGACCATCGGTGCCAACGCGATGGATACTCATCACTTCATCAACCAGTAACCCGATCTCAGGAGGTTGATCGAAATCCGATGCTGCAAGCAGAATATGGCTATCGAAGTCATAGCCGGGCGGTTCACCAAGCAGCGAACGACCATCGATCACCGGTACAGTTGCTCCATAGAGTGAGACCATACCACACACAACCGCAGGTGCATCACCTAGAGGGGCAATCTCGTTAAGGTGGGCGGTATGCACGACCGTCTGCATAGGTAATGCGACAAAACGACTGCCAATCTGGCAGACAACAACCATCGTGGTGGGGGATGATTTGATCATAAGAGACCTCCCTGTCTCCTTGTTTTACACTAACTATACCGCGAAGTTCAGGTCAGTAGAGTTACAATCGAGCAACCGGTAATGAACGTTGACACCACCTTGCCAACCGTCTATCTCGGTCTAGATTTGGCGTGGTCGCCACGTAACTCCAGTGGATTCGCGGCTTGTGTTGGTACGCCGGCCGGGGCACAGCTTGTACAACCGCCAAGCCGCCTGCTGACGAACGATGCCATCGTACAGACGATTCGTACAGTGATCGGAGATGCACCGGCCATTCTTGCAATTGATGCACCGTTGGTCGTGCCCAATGAAACCGGGCGACGCACCGCCGAGGCCGAGTTAGCTGCGGCCTTCCGGCGTTATGATGCCGGTCCACACCCGGCCAACCGCCGTCTACTCGCACGCTACGGAGGGGTGCGCGGTGAAGCACTGCTGGCAGCGCTGGCATCGGATGGATTTGTCTACACAGCAGCCATTGAGGCCGGTATGAGCGGGAGGTTCATCGTTGAAGTCTTCCCACACCCGGCAACTGTGGTCTTATTCCGCTTACCGCACATCTTGCGCTATAAAGCACGGCCAGGCCGTGCGTTAGCCGAACGTCGGCGCGAATTAGGGCGTTACCTGAGTTTGTTGCGCGGATTATCCGGCGGCGATCCACCATTGTTTGGGAGTGATGAACTATGGCATGGAATTGACCTCGATCAACTCAGCCCACGTTCGTTGAAGGCCGTCGAAGACGAAGCTGACGCTTTGCTCTGTGCATATATTGCCCTCTACGGTCATCGCTGGGGGGCAACACGCTGCCGAAGCTATGGTACGTTGGAGGGAGGAGCCATCTTTACACCGGATTGGAGTGCGTCCAACTAGTACTAGCACCTTGGTTGCTCTACCGTTACTTCCAACACAATGTTTGGATTAACAGCTACCGGTGCAGAAACCGATGTAGGTGCATAACTCTCCACGCCGGTGCGCTTGCGGCACTACTTTCCGAGCGATATGCTAGAGCACAACAGCCCACAACGAGTCGGGGCTGACGGCAACGAAGCCGAAACCGAGGAAGGAAATGTGTGATGGCAACTTCTCACCATCCGCTGCGACAGGTATGGATGTTCTTTGCCGTCACTTATGGGTTCTCATGGATTTTTGGCTTCCTGCCGTACTCATCGATCGCGGCATCACATTCCCATCACCGTTTATCGATGTTTTCAGCGGGCCGCTCAACCCAGCCGCTTTTGGTCCATCGCTGGCGGCGCTGGTACTCACGTGGCAACACGAGGGATGGCGTGGTGCGCCGGCGTTATTACGCCGGGGACTTGACTTTCGTTTCGGTTGGCGCTAGTTGATCATCATTCTGATTGGGCCAATGATGATCTTTGGCGGATCGATCATCGTCGCGACGATTATGAGCAGAGGTGCCATCGACCTTTCGGTTATCAGCGATCCACCCTTCGCCCTGATCGCGTTCTTCGTCATCTTGTTCACCGGTGGGCCGCTACAAGAAGAATTTGGTTGGCGCGGCTATGCCTTACCGCGCTTACAAGCACACTATGGTTCTGCCATCGCGAGCCTGATCGTTGGCGTGGCGTGGTGGTTATGGCATGCACCGGCCGTCTTCATTCCGGGCCGGTTTATGACGAATGATCTTCTCTTTTGGCGCACTAACCATTGTTATCACCCTTACGTCCTTCATCTTCACATTGGGTCTACCAACACACCAACGGCAGCATCCCGGCGTGCCTGTTGTTGCACACCACGATGAATTGTCGATCTGTCCGGTGATGCCATCAATGCAGATTGACCTCATCACGATAGGGTATATGATAGTGGTTCTCACTACCGTTGTTAGAATCATGACGGTCCAAACAGTCCGTTTCGCCACACACTAATCGAATCACTGTACCACTATGCTCAATAACATCGCTAGTCCTGAACTCTTTTACCAATTCGGCCTTGCCCTGCTCATCGGCGCGCTCATTGGCCTACAACGCGAGTATGCTCACGGTGCTAGCAGTGATCTTTTCGCCGGTGTACGCACATACGCGATCATCGGTGTGATCGGCTGTGCAGCCGGTTTGGCCGCAATCACACTGCAAGCGCCGGAAATCTTCGCGGCGATGGCCCTGGTAATAGGTGGATTACTGATTGCCGCATACGTTCTCAGTCACGGACACGATGGCCCCGGTCTCACCAGCGAAATGGCTGTGCTCATCACGTTCCTGTGTGGAGGCATGGTCGCGTGGGGCTACGGAACGGTGGCAACGGCAATCGGGGTGGCAATTGCTATTCTGCTAGCCCTGAAAGCCCGTCTACACGGCTTAGCGCGCCAACTCAGCCCGCAAGATATGCAAGCTTCGCTCACGCTGGCCGGTATCAGTCTCATTGTTTTGCCGGTGTTGCCAAATACGCCGATTGGGCCAGCACCATTGGACGTGATTAATCCGCAGAAGATATGGCTGCTCGTTGTCCTAATCTCGACGCTGAGTTTCAGTGGCTACATACTGCATAAAATTATCGGCACTACTCGCGGCATTGCGCTCACCGGTCTGATTGGCGGTATCGTTTCTTCAACTGCGGTCACCCTCAGTAATACCCAACGCAGCCGGATCACACCGGAATTGAGTCAGGAATACACGCTGGCCATGTTGCTGTCGTGGGCGGTGATGTTTGTGCGTGTCGGGCTACTCACCAGCGCGATTGCGCCGGAGGTCTTACAGAGATTATGGCCGGTGTTACTGGCGGGAGGCAGCGGCTGCCTCATCTGGGGAGGATGGCTGGCGCGCCAGTCACGCCGGCATGAGGTAATACCGTTGAATTTTGGCAACCCGCTCGAATTGCGTTCAGCAATCGGGTTCAGTCTCCTTTACACTACTATCCTCGTCGGCGCCAATTTCGCCCGTACCCAGTTTGGTGAGGCCGGACTCTTCATTACCAGTATCTTCGGCGGACTTGTCGACGTGGATGCAATCACGTTATCGCTCAGCGAGCTAGCAATCACCTCTGGTGGGCTATCCAATCGGTTAGCGGCCAGCGCTATTGGGGTCGCCGTTTTGACCAACACACTGGTAAAAGGGGGAATCGCGCTGGCCGGCGGGAGTAGCCGGTTGCGCCGTTCAATCACACCAGGGTTACTGCTGATCACCGGATCAATACTAGGCACACTCTTCTGGCCGTGGTAATATCTCATTGCGCTGGCTACCAGACAAACGGCACTAACCGCCACGATCGCTGCTGATACACACGATAGCCGGGAATAGTTGCCACGAGCATGCGTTCTTCATAGCTTAGCTTAGTTACCAATACCACCAGTAAGGCTAGCCACAAGGCCCAGCGCCACAATGTCGGCATGGTCAGCACCCACGCCAATGCTACAATAAGCAGGCTAGCATACATCGGATGGCGGATCAGACGGTACGGTCCAGTACTGACCAGCTCGACCTGTGGCAACGGATCGGGCAATACCGAGAGCCGATGCAGACGCATCGTGAGGAGAGCCCACAAGCCAAGGCCAAGCCCGGCGGCCAGCAATCCCAGCAAGAGCGGAGAGGACGGCAGGAGTGGCCCGCTGAAGGCGATGGCACCCAAACAGGCAAACTGGCCAAACACCAAGCCAAAGGAACGACATGGCGAACGGATCATCATTGGTCATCTCCCAACGTACATCAGCGTAAGGTCTATATCTCATGATTGCATCAATTCGCGGCATGATCCAGAGCATTGGCAATGACTATCTGATTGTTGAAACCGGCGGTATTGGCTTTCTGATCTATGCACCACGCTCAACACTCAGTGCTGTCGGTACGGTTGGTAGCGACATCTTTCTTCACACCGTCTTAATTGTGCGAGAAGATGCGCTCACCCTCTACGGTTTCAGTGACAACGCTCAGCGTAATCTCTTTGAACAACTGATCGGAGTTAGTGGAGTTGGGCCAAAATTGGCGCTGAGTTTGCTATCAAGCGGGACACCGGATGAAGTGCGGAGCATGATCGCCGGTGGAGACGTAGCCCGATTGGCGCGGGTACCGGGGATCGGCAAGAAGACGGCCGAGCGGATTGTGCTTGAGTTGCGCGGCAAGATCGATTTCCGCCAGCTCACGGCGAGTGGCAGTACGAGTGTCAGCACTCTTGATCGCGAACTCAGCGAGATTTTAGTCAGTTTGGGCTACAGCGCCGCCGAGGCAGCCGCAGCGATCGCATCGTTACCCAGTGACGCACCACCGACGTTAGAGGAACGATTACGGTTGGCGTTACGCTATTTCGGCAGCGCATAACCGTCAAGGTCATCGTAGGGTCTTTGCGGCACTCTCTCTACGATGATGACCAACCGCTGATGACCGGCCGGCCATCGGCAAATCGTTCGATTTGGGCCAAGGCGATCACCGGTATCCCTAACGCAAGCAACGGTTCACGACCCTGTTGAAACACCTTCTCCACCACGAACGCCGCTGCCACAACGCTGGCACCAGCCTCTTGCGCCATCTCGGCCAACGCGAGGGCTGTCCGTCCATTGGCCAAGAAATCGTCGACAATTGCCACCCGTGCTTTAGCAGGAATAAAGCGAGCGGTGATTGCCAATAGCACCTCTCCTCCTTTCGTAGGCGAAGAGATTAGGCGTGTAAGAGCCGGCATCGGCACATCGGGATGGTATTTTTTGGCATATACCAGCGGTATGCGACAGGCAAACGCTGTTGACAACGCCGGTGGAATACCGCTCGCCTCTGCCGTCAGGATAAGATCTGGCTGAAATGGTGCAAGGCGGTTTGCGAGTTCAGCACCGATAGCCTGCATCAAATCGGTATCAATACGATGATTGAGCAGATGATCGATTTTGAGGATGCGATCATTGATCACGACAGCTTCGGCATTGATACGCTGAACGAGTGGTGGGAATGGTTCACAGAATGTAGTAGGCAAGAGGTTCATAGATATTCCACAGGTCTAATAGATTGTTCTTTATCAGATAAACAATATTAACAGAAAGAAATGAACCGTCATGATCGTAGTCAGGTGGAAGATGTGGATAAAGCTTCAAATCATGCTTTCTAATGCGCTGCGCAGGATGTGGACGACATGGGTATAGTTTTCCACATAGCGATGATCGTGTTTCGGGTGCGCGTACCTGTTCGCACATCTTCCACGCGCTGTACACGAACTATTCCGCACGTTATCCACATAGGTGGCGAGTTTTCCACATAATATCGTAAGTTATCCACAAGAGCAGGATATAAAGAAACGGGGCGGTTAACCGCCCCGTTACACGATGTATCTGAGGTACTTACGACTTCTCACTGGAGCGATCGCGGTCGTCCAGGTCAAGCGTGTTGATAAAATTGCGGAAGATCGACAGCGAATCCTCGTTAAGCTCGGGTTCCGATTCGGTTTCGGCCTCAGGTTTCGGTTCTTCGCTGCGGCTTGGAGGAGTGGGGAGGGTCGCATCAGACTGTTCCTCTTCATCAAAGAGGACACCAGCTTGTTCAAGCACATGGTCAGCCACGAAGATGGGTGCTTGGACCCGCTCAGCAAGGGCGATAGCGTCACTTGGACGAGCATCCAATTCGAGGGTACGCCCTGCCTGATCAATGATAATCCGCGCAAAGAATGTATTGTCACGGATATCGTTGATATAGATCTGGCGAACCAAACCGTCTAACTCGCTAATAGCAGCCTTGAGCAGATCGTGGGTCATCGGACGTTGTGGTTCGTGACCTTGAATAGCTGACGCAATGGCGTCGGCTTCAAACTGGCCGATCCAGATGGGCAAGTAACGATTGCCTTCAGTTTCGCGGAGAACGACGACCCGGCTCTGCGTCAATAGGCTGACACGGATACTATCGACAACGACTCGTATCATCGGCCGGCCTTTCGTGAAACGCCCATCACCGGTCATTGGGGAAGGCCGGATCGGGCAGCGAGAGTATCAAGTGCTAATATCTTATCATGCGATGAAAGATGCCGTCAAGATTGACAAACTATTCTATTCGGTGTATTCTCTCGGCAGAGCTGAGCAGGATCGATCATGCAGGTTATTTTTCATCATCCTCCATGGTTTGAGCGATGGATGCGCAGTCGGCGACGGCTTGCTACGGCGCGTTATACCGTGCGTCGGTTGCGTAATCAGACGATTGTATCGGTACTACGACCACCTGCCGTTGCTCCCCTTCCGGTGGTGCAGTGGCGTCTCCGCCTGTCACGTCAGGTTGGTCATGGATTTCTCCTCCTCGCCGTTATCGTCATGCTCGCGGTTGATTATAGTTTCCCTTGGCAGCAACTGATTGCGGGTCGGCAACAGGTGCATACACCGAGTGTGGCGACAGTGGTGGCAACGTCGGCCGAGCAAGCGGTAGGTGTGGCGAGGGCAGTACGGGTGACCGCATCGGTAGCTCGTGAACCTGAGCCGATTGCACCGGCGTTACGTGCGCCGGTACCGGTAGTGACGGCATATCGAACAACGCACCTGCTCACGGAGGGGGAGACCCTGGCTGAGGTGGCGGCTCGCTATCAGATTCCGCTGAGCACATTAGTATGGACAAACGGCCTTGATCGTGGCGATGCCTTGCGGGTGGGGCAACCGTTGCGGATTGCCCGTTTGGCCGGTGTAGCCCACACCGTGGGGGCTGGAGAGACGTTAGCCGCTTTGGCCGAGCGGTACGGGGTGGCACCGGAAGCGATTGCAACCTTTGCACCGAATCGATTGCGTAACGAACAGTTAATCGTTGGCCAAGAGATTTTTATTCCTGGCGGGCGCTTGGCATGGTCATCCGAACAGGAAGCGGCCTTTGCTCAGCGTAAGGCCGAGCCGGTTGGGATTGTCCTTACCAATGAAACAAATGTTCGTTCTGGTCCAAGCACCGATCACCAACGTCTTGCCCAATTAACCGCTGGTCGGCAAGTTGCGTTGCGTGGGCGGTATGGCGATTGGGTGTTGGTTGCTCTTGGGGAAATGACCGGTTGGATTCGCAGCGATCTGCTCGAGTTGGATCCGGAACAGGTTGCCGCACTGCCGGAAGTGCGCAACTTCCCTCCCCCACCGCCGCGTTGGGTTTGGCCGGCGCAGGGGGTGTTAACTTCAGGGTTTGGCCCACGTTGGGGCGGCTTTCATAATGGTATCGACATTGCGAATGTGGCTTGGACTCCGATTGTTGCTGCGAGTCGTGGTTGGGTGTACGAAGCCGGCTGGTGTAGTGGTTACGGCTACTGTGTGAAGATTCGCCATCCCGGCGGGATTGAGACGATTTACGGTCATTTAGTTACCCGCCCGATTGTGCAGGTTGGTCAGGAAGTCAGTACTGGCCAACTAATCGGTTATATGGGAAGTACCTACGATCGTGCCGGCGGTGGATACTCGACCGGCGTGCATCTCCACTTTACTATCCTCGTCAACGGACGTGCAGTGAATCCACTCCGTTACCTACCGTGATGCCCAAAGCTTTTGCGCTTGTGTCGTGTCACCCGTGCTGCGTCTCGTTCATCGGTCATTCTACCTACGGTTGTTTGATACCGTAGCGTTTCACGCGGCCCTGTCACCGTATGGTACAATAGCGAGCGGAGTGACTGCGTAGTGCAGGTGTTTCACGTGAAACAGCAACCTACAGGCCCGCAACCACGTATCGTAGCGATTGCTAACCAGAAAGGCGGTGTCGGGAAGACGACAACCGCCGTCAATGTAGCCGGCGAATTGGCTCGGCGTGGCCGGCGTGTTCTGTTGGTCGATATTGATCCACAAGGAAATGCCACCACCAGCCTCGGTATCGCGAAGGCTTCACTGAACGTCACCACCTACGATTTATTGCTCGGTAGTGCATCGCCGGAAACGCTCCCCCTCGCCACCGGACGAGAGCGGCTCGATCTGATCCCCGCCGATCAAGAACTTGCCGGGGCGGCTGTGGAGCTGGTCGGCGTTGAACGGCGTGAATGGCGCCTGCACGATGGCTTGATCCCACTATTGCCGCGTTACGATTGGATTATTATCGATTGTCCACCCTCACTTGGATTGCTGACACTTAATGCTCTCTGTGCAGCAAATGCGGTGCTGATCCCGCTTCAGTGTGAATACCTCGCCCTCGAAGGGTTGGCTCAACTCAAAACGACCCTCGAACGAGTGCGGGAGAGTCTGAACCCAACGCTCCGGATTCTTGGTGTCGTGATGACGATGTACGATGGCCGTACCAATCTGGCGCAACAAGTCGTTGATGAAGTGCAACGCTACTTCCCCCGTCTCATCTGCCGTACCCTCATCCCACGCAGTGTACGGCTGAGCGAAGCGCCAAGCCACGGTCGCATTGCCTATGAGTATGACCCCCACGGGCGTGGTGCTCAAGCTTACGCCCTGCTGACCGAAGAAGTAATAGGACGGGAGGAGCGAACGGTATGAGCCGAAAACGTGGGCTAGGGAGTGGATTAGATGCACTCATTCCGGCAACCACCACCGACCAAACGGTTGTGCGCTCGTTGCCGGTAGCGGCAATTCGGGCGAATCGGGCCCAGCCGCGTACCTCCTTCGACGAAGCAACATTGGCCGAATTAGTAGCTTCGATCCAAGAGCACGGTATCCTTCAACCGCTGATCGTGAGCGAAGATCCGGAAGGTGGCTATGAACTGATCGCCGGTGAACGGCGCTTGCGTGCCGCACGGATGGCTGGCCTGACAACAGTACCGGCGATTGTTAAGAACGCAACTCCTCAGCAATTCCTTGAATTCGCTCTCGTCGAAAATATCCAGCGCGCCGATCTTAACCCCATCGAAGAAGCGCAAGCTTACGAAACTCTGCGACGTGAGTTCGGGATGAGCGATGAAGAAATTGCACGTCGGGTTGGTAAGAGCCGGGTAGCTATTGTCAATAGCCGTCGTCTCCTCCGCCTCGCACCAGTCGTGCGCCAAGCGCTCCTCGACGGTGCGATCAGTGCTGGTCACGGGCGTGCCCTGTTGCGTCTTGACGATCCTGCCGACCAAGCCGCAGCCCTGACCTTGATCGGCGAGCGTGGCTTAACTGTGCGTGATGTGGAACACCTCACCGAGCTGGCGAGTCAACCTGGCCTGACGGCACGTACTCGTCAGGCCCTCTGCACCGGTCAGATCGAACCGACACAGGCGCTGGCACTACTCCGCATATCCGATCCACAGGTCCAAACGGAAGCATGTGAGGCGGTGATCCATCATCGCCTCAATGTACTTGAGACTGAACAATTCTGCATGGCTCTGGCTGCCGGTACCGATCAGCGTACTGCACTGGCTGCGCTGCATCAGCCACTGGGGGGGAAGCCCACCTCGGAGGCAACACCACGCTTGAACGCTGAACAAACCCGCACAGTACGGCGCTCGCCTGAAGATCAGATGGCTCAGCAGATGTTTGAAGAACTATTGCAAACTCCAGTTCATATTGTTCGCAGTGGACGCACTATCAGAGTAACTATTACGCTGTACGATGAAGAGCAGTTACAAGGGTTGTACGATCGTTTATTGGGGAATGGCTAAGCCATGGTAGAAGTTATTGCTTTTGGTAATCCGGTCTATGATGAAATTATCACGCCGGTAGTGCGTACCGAGGGACGAGTCCTCTCCGGGTGCTCGACGAATGCCTGTCTGGCACTGGGCCGGTTGGGGCGCACGACTGCGCTGGTTGGACGGGTAGGTCCTGATTACGCCGACCGATTCCAATCTGACCTTATGCGTTACGGTATCACACCGTTCGTTGAGAGGGCTTCCCAAACCGGTGGCTTTAAGTTGGTGTATGATAGTCGTGGTGATCGCACGCTCGACGTCTTGGGTGTGGCCGAACCAATAACAATGGTGCCGGATGTTGTCACAACCGCCGCAGCCGTTGTTGTGGGGCCAATTCTGCAAGAAACGTCATTGGAATTCATTTACACCATCCGTACTCGTACCCAAGCACCGATCTTCCTCGATCCGCAGGGGCTGTTGCGCCGGATTGGCGCCGATGGACGGATCGAACACTTTCTACCGGTCGAGTTTGCAGCGATCGCACCGCTGTGTCATGTGATCAAGGCAAACGAAGTTGAAGCGAAAGTTATCACCGGTATTGACCCGCGTAGTGACCCGGTGTTAGCGGCGCGGCGGCTGCGAGAGACTGGGTGTGCCATTGCGATTGTGACAATTGCCGAAGCCGGCTCTCAGATCGATGATGGTGATCGTTCAATTGCAATTCCAGCCTTCCCCACCGATGCGCGCGATCCGACCGGGGCTGGAGATACGTATATGGCCGGTTTCTTGCATGCCTATCTCGCCAATCCGAGCGATCTTTTTCGGGCTGGATGCACCGGTGCCGCGACAGCCTCGATCTGGATTGAATATACCGGCCCGGATGCACCGATTACCCTGGCTGAGGTAGAGCGACGTACCGCCTTTCTTGTGCAACAGGATCGATAATGTGGCACGGTCTGATGTGTGCGTTTCAGCAGTGCCCTAGCTAAAGGATAAACATCAATGATACCGTTGCTTGCCCGCTTTCGCCAAGTCTACGAGCAGGTTTCGTTGCCGCTTGGGCATTTCTGTACCCGTCTTGGGATCCATCCCAATATGCTTACCTATCTGAGCCTTGTGTTTAGCATGTTAGCCGGTTATTTGCTCGCACAACGCGCCTTCCTCTGGGGAGTGGTCACCATCTTGCTGATGGGGTTAGCTGATGTACTTGATGGTGCTACAGCACGGGCTAGTGGTAAAGCAAGTGACTATGGTACAGTCCTTGACCACGTTACCGATCGCTACGCTGAGGCGTTTGTGATGGGGGGCTTGATGATCTCCGGTTTGGTTTCTCCGGTGTGGACGTTGTTTGCGATCTTTGGTATGGTGATGGCAAGCTACGTTCGTGCCCGCGCAGAAGCAACCGGTAAATTGACTTCGTGCAATGTTGGCTTCGCCGGTCGGCAAGAAAAGCTGGGCCTGCTCTTGATCGGTTTGGTGTTGATGCCCCTCTTGCCTGATTTACCGATCCTTGAATGGGCCGTGATTGCAGTAGGTGTTGCCTCCCACGTGACGGCTGTGCAGCGGTTGTTGTATACGCGCCAAATGTTGGTTGGTTCGGCACACGATCATAAACTGCACAAGGAATCAGGGGTTGTGTAAGTAATTAGGATACGAGGTTGTTATGTCGCTCTCAGAAGCCGAAGTCCGCCACGTTGCCCGCCTTGCCCGTATTGCCCTTTCCGATGAAGAAGTGAATGTGATGCGAGCCCAACTTTCGGCAATTCTTGACTACATTGCCATGTTGCAAGAGATTGATGTTAGTAATGTTCCGCCAACGGCCCAAGTTACCGGTCTGACGACCGTCTGGCGACCTGATGTGGTCGGTGAAATGCTCACTCAAGAACAGGCACTGGCCAATGCTCCCGATCAGCAGGATGGTATGTTCCGTGTACGGGCAGTGTTTGAAGAATAGACGTTGTCATCTGTCACTCCTCGTGTATGGGCCATGCAACTTTTGGCGTGGTAGCAACGTCGTACCGGCAGCGATATAACGTAATGCAGTGAAAGGATACGACGATGTACGGGAATAATGGTAATGGTTCACGCCAATCGTATGTCTTGATCGGGGGGTATCCGGTTAAGCCGATCTACCTCGTTATCTTCGGGGTGATCGTCTTTGGCTTGTTAATCTACCTGTTGCTGCGCTTCTTCAACATCGGTCTCACCATGCACTTTAGTGCGTTTGCCGGCGTCCTTCTCTTGATCGCGAATCTGCGCGAACTGCTCGGGACCGGCTATACCCAGCGTGAGAGCACCGCTCTGCTGAATGTCCTGCTTGGCGCCGGTCTGATCTGCGCGTGGTTGGCTCAGTTCTTCGTCCTCTTTTGGCTGCCGGCGTTGCTGGCTGTCGGTGTCGCTACCCCACTGGTTTTGAACCGTTCGGGCGTCTATACCGTGTATCTCACTATGGCTCAGCAAGCGATCGATCGAGTGCGGCGTACATTGGTACGGTAACAGCATAGTCGTCATCAATAGCAAGGGGATCGGTGAGAAACCGATCCCCTTTTTCATTTCTTACGATTGGCTAATCGCCTATCGCATACTGCGACGCATCACCAGACCACCCACTGCCATCAGCGCCAGCGCCATCAGAGCTGCTGCTGCCAATGGGAGTGTCTCACCGCCGGTTCGCGGTAACGTTGCCGGAGCTGCCGTCGTCACCGGTGCAGTTACTGCAAGCTGTGGCGTAATGTTGGCAACAAAGTTCGTTGCGAAGACGCTGTAAATCTGTCCTGCCTCAACCCGCGTACCCGCCAAATTGATTACCACTGCATCACCACCGGCTGGTGTGACTTGCAGATCGTAGGTCCCGGCCGGCACTTCAAGATAATCGCTCGCGTCTGGAAATGCCAGATTACTGATGAGTGTTGTACCGTTGGCCAACTTCACGTCAACCGCCGGTGCATCAGGCGAGAAGTGGTAGACACGCACTTTCGCTTGACCGGCAGCCGGTGCGCTCAGGTTGTCGACGATTACTTGCGGCTTAATGCTCGCGACCGGGCCAACAGCAGCGATTGTATACGCACGACCAGCCTCGATGGTGACATTCGCATCAATTACCGCCGAGCCGGCTCCTGCACCCGTTGGAGCCACCTGTACGCGATAGGTACCGGCAGGTAGATCAAGGTAAGGGCTGGCGGCAAAGAAACCAACATTGGTCAGCACTGCATTGCCATTAACGAATACATCTACCGCCGGTGCATCGGGTGAAGCGTGAATAACTCGTACTTTGGCTGTGCCACTCTGGGCAAAGGCCGGTACTGCCAGCAATGCAAACAACAGGGCCGTGGTCAAGGCGATCGACAGCTTTCGGATCATGAACGTTCCTCCCTATCTAACAATAAGGCTTTACCATACCGGGAATGCGCCCTTCTTGAACGGTTTTTGCACAATTTCCGGCTTCACTCCTTACTACGCAGCAGTGGCTAAATCGGATGTGTGAGATTCGGCCAATGTTGGCAAGAAGGTGGCAGAGGGGAGCATGCTCCGACCGTCTCGTGTCTGTGACCGGCGCAGTGCGTAGCCGACATCGGTTGGTCGGAACAGGTTGTTGTTTTCCTTATATGTTATTGAGGTGCGGTCGAGATGGCCGGTGCGGTGCAGTGGTATGGGGTATGGGTGTATAGATAGTTTGTTATGCTCGACTCAGGTTCACCGGTAGTTTGTCCGTTGCGATGTTGGTAGCGCTCCATCGCTCGTCAAACAGGAACGGGAGCCGAGCAAAACCCTCTCCGGTCATTGCAGTCAATCACTCTGTGTGTGCTATGCGCTGGTATTGTCCTTCGGATGCGTCAGCAGCAGCCGGTGTCCCCCAAAACAACGCATCTTGCTCGGCACGCAAACGATCACTCAGCCGATCGGTCGGGAACTCCACATCGTCGTAGGTGATGACACCATCTTTGGGAATATCACGTCGCAAGGTACACCCTTCGGCTAATCCGATCGGCAACAAACGTTCTGCATAAACTACATCAGCATTCTCGGCTAAACCATACGTCATGTAGCCGCCCAACCCATCAAGAATCTGACCGGCATGTAGGTCGGTCTTGGCTGCTGCAATAACCTCAACCATTGGTCGGCCGGCAGCGGCTAACACCTGATCGCCGAACAGTGCCACACGCGCGATTGAATTGGGCACTTCAAAGTGGCAAAGATGGTACGGCGTATAGAAGAGGTAAAGAGGACCCTTCCCCAACTTGTACAAGTTGAGATAGTGCTGCATACGTGGATGATCGTGGGTACCCAGCACAAACACACCCGGTCCCGGTGTCGCCCCAACGACATAATCGACAATCCCCGGCCCTTCGATCAGTGCCTCTAGCGGGTACAGGTTGTGTACAACATCGGCGAGTGGTGTTCCTGAGGGAACGGTCGGGCCGAACATACCGCGTCGTGCTACCCGCATACCGGTTGCATTAGCCACAACCGCCTGCTCAAACGAAATCTTCGTGCCATCGGCAAAGCTCGTCACCATGTACGGATTTTGTCCCCACTGCCTGGCAAAGTTGGCTTGGGTGGTTGGATTCCGGTACGGATCGTGCAAGCCCTTGATGTTACCGCACAGCACCGGTTTGACCCCCAATCCACGAA
The DNA here is from genome assembly GCF_056331925.1 of Chloroflexus sp. NCBI lineage: Bacteria > Bacillati > Chloroflexota > Chloroflexia > Chloroflexales > Chloroflexaceae > Chloroflexus > Chloroflexus sp. The sequence continues at coordinate 43,238 of NZ_JBWGQH010000002.1, read as the reverse complement.
CAAACCGGTAGAGATTCATCGTGACCCCGGGCTGATCGCCATCGGACAGCGTGAAGATAACGCCGTAACGACGGGCATAGACTTGCAGAATCGCGCCGAGGGTGCCATCGAGTTCGGCATTCATGGTCACGACGTGTTTACCGTGTTGCATGGCGGCTAGTGCCACGCGCGCCCCAAACTCCACCGCACCGGTGACTTCGAGAATGACATCGATACCATCAGCAGTGCAGAGCAGGAGTGCGTCATCGGTGACAGCCGGTGCGCCGGCTGCCAGCGTCTCAGTGAGGTCAGTTGCCGTGGTAGCTCGCCGAATCGCCTCGGCAGGCACGTCAGCTTCAGTATAGGCTTGGATAGCGCGCTCAATAGTACGGTTTGCAATCGCCACCAAACGCATCCCACGAGTGTAGCGAATAATCTGGAGCGCAATACCGCGCGCCATAAAACCGGCACCGATCATGCCCACCCGGATTGGGCGTCCTTCGGTTTCAGCACGGGCGAGAGCAGTGTCAACAAGGATCATAGAGCACCTTCGAGTAGTGATGGAATAGCAATAAGGGAATGGGCAGAACGGTTGGAGGATTTGCCGTGTGCGTAGTGGGATAGCCTTCGCGCACACGGCAAGCTGTCGAACACACTATCCGTTAAACAATGGCCAGCGCTTATCCTTCTCACTCATTTCGGTAACCGGTAACGGCCATTTAATACTAAAGGCCGGATCGTCAAAACGCACACCGCCTTCAGCGCTCGGTGTGTAGTATTGCGAGACCTGATAGAAAACCTCAGTGTCGTCTTCGAGCGTCTGGAAGCCGTGGGCGAATCCTTCAGGGACATAGAGTGCCAGCCGGTTGGCCGCCGTGAGGGTCACGCCGATCCAGCGCTTGTAGGTGGGAGAATCGGGGCGCAAGTCGATAATCACATCGTAGATCGCACCGCGAATACAGCGTACCAACTTTGTTTCAGCATACGGTGCGTGCTGAAAGTGCATACCCCGCAACGTCCCGGCGAGCCGGTTGTACGAGAGATTCATCTGCACGACCCGATCCACCAATCCGTGTTCGGCAAACTCATCCTTCGACCACACTCGTGCAAAGAACCCACGATTGTCTTCCCGCGGCTCAAGTTCAATAATGTGTGCGTCTTTTAGCTCGGTTGGAATGAAGCGCATACCCTAGCTCCTCCAAAACAGTTCAGCATCAAGCTGGTTGGTCGCGATCAGATGACGCAACATCTTCAGCCGCGTGTATGGTGGGGCCTCGAAGATCTCGCGCGTCATACCGATCCGCTCAAACACCGCGCGTAATTGCCGAGCACCGGCGCTGGCATCGTACCGGCAGGCGAATCCGGGTAAGCGGGTGGCAATCTTCGTAAAATCCACTCGGTAGCTCCGGTTATCTGCATCGTTACGCCCAAACGTAAGTTCGCAGCCGGGAAACACCTCGGCAACGATCTCGGCAATTTCGCGTACCCGATAATTGTACCGGCTATCGCCAACATTGAAAATCTGGTTGTGGATCGCTTCTCGTGGTGCTTCCAACGCACAAGCCACTGCGTGGGCAATATCGAGGATATGCACTAAAGGTCGCCACGGCATTCCATCGCTGGTCATTGCAATCTTACCGGTCGTCCACGCAAGGCCCGACAGGTTGTTGAGCACAACATCAAACCGTTGTCGTGGTGAAGGACCAAATGCGGTGGCATTACGCAAGAAGACCGGTGAAAAGTTATCGTCGGCCATCTGCGCCAGATCATGCTCGACCAACACTTTACACTCGGCGTAGGCGGTCTGAGGATTAACCGGTGACTCTTCTGTCTTGATTTCACCCTCTTCGCCAATGCCGTAGACCGAGCACGATGACATATAGACGAAGCGGGTGATACCGGCAGCTTTGGCAGCCTTCGCCAAGTTGACGCTACCCTGATGGTTGATCTGAAAGGTCAGTTCCCGATTAAGTTGACCGAGTGGATCGTTCGAGAGTTCGGCCATATGCACAACGGCATCAAACCCAACGAGGTCGGCTGTAGTCAGCCGACGGATGTCTTTGACGATCAATTGTGGTTGAGGCAGGCCACTGTGATAGAGCCACCCACTTTCGTAGTAGCCGGTATCTACACCAACCACCTCGTGACCACGTTCCATCAGATATGGGGCGGTGACAATGCCGATATAGCCGCCGCTGCCGGTGAGCAGGATTCTCATGGGAAACTCCTAGCGCATGGAATAGGCGATCCGATACTATGGAATGGTAACGCTGGCCTTACCAGATCTTCCACGGTGCGTGACCACTTTGCCACAAACCTTCGAGATAATTCTTGTCACGCAACGTATCCATCGGGTGCCAAAAGCCGTGGTGACGGTAGGCTGCCAACTCACCGCGCTGAGCCAACTGCTCGAGTGGCTCACGCTCCCAGACCGTGTCGTCGCCGGCGATCAGATCAAAGGCAGCCGGCTCGACCACAAAGAACCCACCGTTAATATAGGCACCATCACCACTAGGCTTCTCTTTGAAGCTCTCGATGCGGGTTTGGTCTTCGGCCAGGGTAAAGGCCCCAAATCGACCCGGTGGCTGCACCGCCGTGAGTGTTACCGTCGCGCCCTGCTCGCGGTGATAGGCGATCAAGGCCCGAATATCAACATCGCTCACACCGTCACCGTAAGTGAGGCAGAATGTTTCGTCACCAACGTAGGGGCGGATCCGTTTGATCCGCCCACCGGTCATCGTCTGCTCACCCGTATCGACCAGGGTTACCTGCCACGGTTCGATCTGGGTGTGATGGACGGTCATCCGATTGGCCTGCATATCAAAGGTTACATCGGCGTGATGCAAGTAGTAGTTGGCGAAATATTCCTTGATTATATGACCTTTATAGCCGCAACAGATGATGAATTCGTTGATACCGTGGGCTGAGTAGATCTTCATAATGTGCCAGAGTATCGGCTTTCCACCGATCTCGACCATCGGTTTAGGCCGAATGGCGCTTTCTTCACTGATGCGGGTACCGTAACCGCCAGCTAGAATGACCGCTTTCATACACTGCAACCTGCCTTCGTGTGGAATGATTACAGTTCGCCGCGTCGCTGCAATTCTTGGCGGAACCACGGGATCGTCAGCTCGAGACCTTCGCGCAGCGATACCTTCGGTTCCCATTGCAAAATCCGGCGCGCCTTGCTGATGTCAGGTTGGCGCACCTGTGGATCGTCTTTGGTGCGTAGATCGCGATAGATCACGCCGGCTTTATTGCCGGTAATCTCGTTGACGATCTGTGCGAATTCGGCAATGGTAAATTCGCCCGGATTACCAATATTGACCGGTTCGACTTCATCGCTGAACAGCAGTCGGTAGACACCTTCAACCAAATCTGACACATACTGAAACGAACGGGTCTGAGTACCGTCGCCATAGATCGTCAACGGCTCACCGCGCAGTGCCTGTGAGATAAAGTTGGGAACAACGCGGCCATCGCGGAGACGCATACGTGGGCCATAGGTGTTGAAGATGCGAACGATTCGTGTTTCGACACCGTGATAGGTATGGTAGGCCATCGTCATCGCTTCGGCGAAGCGCTTCGCTTCATCGTAGACACCGCGAGGTCCAACCGGGTTGACATGCCCGTAGTAGCTTTCCGGTTGGGGGTGGACTTGCGGATCACCGTAGACCTCTGACGTGGACGCGAGAAGGAAGCGTGCTCCTTTGGCTCGGGCTAAGCCGAGCGCTTTATGCGTGCCGAGCGCACCGACTTTAAGGGTTTGGATCGGCAGTTCGAGATAATCAATCGGTGACGCCGGTGAGGCAAAGTGGAGTACTGCATCGATGGAACCTTCAATATAGATATAGTTGGTCACATCGTGGTGGATAAAGAGAAAGCGGGGGTGTCCGGCCAGATGGGCAATATTATCGGTGCTACCGGTAATGAGATTGTCCATCGCAATCACTGTATGCCCTTCTGCCAGAAAGCGGTCACACAAGTGTGAACCGAGAAAACCTGCTCCCCCGGTGATGAGTATGCGCATAGCTGTCGTTCTCCTCTGTACTATCGGTTTGCATGCTACTGAGTATTGGTGAAGGTTTAATGAACATTGACCGATAATGGAATTAAACTCCTTCCATGACCGAATCCCAATAATGTTGGTGATGTTCGCGATAGAAGGCAATTGTGCGGGCTAAGCCGGTACGGAGATCGATACGTGGTTGCCAGCCCAACATCTGTCGAATACGACGATCATCGGCGTAGTAATCACCAATATCGATTGACTTGCGGTCGGGTGGGTAGGGAATAATCTCGAAACTGCCTCCACCGGCCACTTCTACCGTTAAGGCTGCCAGATCGCGCAGATTAATCACCTCTAAACCGCCCAGATTAAAAATTTGTCCGGTTGCAGCCGGATGCAGAGCTGCCAACAACAGTGCATCCACACAATCGTCGATGTAAGTGAAGTCACGCAGTTGTTTGCCGTCACCCCACACTTGGATCGGTTTGCCCTCGATCACATTCCTGATCCAGACGCCGAGGAAGGTTTGGCGCGCGTCCTTCACCCGCATGCGTGGGCCGTAGGTGTTCGTTAGGCGTAAGGCACATGCCCGAATGCCGTACACATTGTTGTAGAGAATGTGGTACCATTCACCGGCCATTTTGTTGATACCGTTGACATCAACCGGATGCAACAGATGGCGTTCATCGACCGGCAGATAATCGGGCTTGCCATAAATTTGGCGGGTTGAAGCGTAAACTACCGTGATTCGCGGATTGTGCTTACGACAGGCTTCGAGGATTGATAATTGGGCACGACAGTTAATATCGAGGTCGATGTAGGGGTTACGCATCGAGTCGAGATGGCTGGTCTGTCCGGCGAGGTTAAACAGGATGTCGTGCCCTTGTACCAGATAGTTCATGGAATACTCATCGCGCACGTCGGCAATATTGACGCGCACTCGATCCTCGATGCCGGCAATGTTGTAGAGATTACCACCGTATTCAGGGATCAACGAGTCGACGAGGGTGATCTGTGCACCGAGTTCAACCAGCCTGTGCGCCAGATTGGAGCCGATAAAGCCAAGCCCACCGGTAATCAAGACTCGTGCGCCGGACAGGGTTTGCAGATCGATCATATGATACCCGCTCTGATAGTTTCAGCAACTAACATCACTTCATCGTAGCTCAATTCCGGGTACATCGGCAGTGAAAGGATGCGTCCGGCTAAATCTTCCGTTATCGGCAGGCTACCCGGACGATAGCCCAAATCGGCATAAGCCGGTTGCAGGTGAGTCGGAACCGGATAGTGAATATCACAGCCAATACCATGAGCCAACAGATGGTTGCGCAACCGGTCGCGGGTTGTATGGTCGGGTAGGATTATCACAAACAGGTGGTACACATGCCCCGGTTCATCGCTGGGCACTTCAACCGGTAGATCGGCCAGTGCTGTCGTATACCAGCCGGCCCGTTCTCGCCGGGCAGCGTTTGCCGCAGCGAGATGGGGTAGCTTTACCCGTAGCAGCGCCGCTTGTAACTCATCGAGGCGTGAGTTGCGTCCACCCGGTTCAATAGTATAGTACTTGCGCTCCCAACCATACATTCGTAACTGTCGCAATCGGTCGGCCCACTCGCGGTGATTGGTCGTTACTGCACCACCATCACCTAACGCACCCAAATTCTTGCTCGGATAAAAACTAAACGCGGCCAGATGGCCCCACTGCCCAGCCGGTCGTGGCCGACCGGTGTCATCAAGTCGCCACGCGCTATGGGCTTGTGCTGCATCTTCGATCACGATCAGACCGTGCCGCTCAGCAATTTCCATAATTGCCGGCATATCGGCCAAACGACCAAACAAATGTACTGGGATCACTGCTCTGGTGCGTGGTGTGATAGCGGCAGCCAATGCTGCCGGATCCATATTCTGCGTCGTTGGATCAACATCGACCAATACCGGTTGCGCACCGGACTGCACGATAGCGGCAACATCGTACATACAAGCGTTGGCGACGGTGATAACTTCATCACCCGGCCCGATGCCGGCTGCAACCAGTGCCAAATAGAGTGCATCGGCGCCACTGGCAACACTGATACAGTGTGCTACGCCACAAGCCGCAGCAAACTCTTGCTCAAATGCAGTCACTTCAGTACCTAAAATGTACCATCCACTTTCAATCACACGTTTGGCGGCAGCGATGAGGTCTGCCTGCAACGCCTGATGACTGCGTTGCAGATCGCCAAACGGAACGCGCCACGATGTACTCATGCATGTACTCCTGGTTGGGTATGGTAGCCGAGCTACGAAACGACATGCTGCGACGATGATAGACTAGATCATTTTACATCGGTCTCGGTACTATAGGGCAATAGTACTTGATGCGGCTTGCATCTGTTTAGACAGCACGGTACAGTAGAGCTATCTATTTGAGGTAGAAAGGAGGTGATCCCGATGAGTCTCCATCATTTTTTGGCGATAGTGTTGGCAATCGGACAACGGCGCGAACGTGGCCAAGGGTTGGCCGAATATGGTTTGATTATTACATTAATCGCACTAGTTTGTGTGTTGGCCATGATCACAATTGGTGATTCGCTGTCTGATATGTATAACACTGTCGCCGCAATTTTCCAGTAAGTCCGGCGACAGATAAGGTATGAGCGTATAGGTGATCCTGGTGGGTTCAAATCTGTTGAAGATTTGTAACCCACCTTTATGTTTATTTTTGTCAGTGTCCAAAGGGATCGCAGTCCTCTAGCGCCTGTTATACACTTCAGCTAAACATGGTAGGATGTCAGCATGACACGTACACTCTATCCAGGCGATGTGAGCGATGAGGAGTGGGTCTTCGGCCCTCTCTACCTGACCTTAATGACCGAAGACGCTCCGTAGCACGGCCACTCGCTGCGCGCGGTCTTTAACGGCTTGCGCTGGATCGTCCGCACAGGAGTACCCTGGCGCATGATGCCAACGATCTGCCGCAGTGGTACACCGTCTCTCGGCAACCCCAGCGCTGACTGAAGGCCAGGGACTTTGAGATGCTCGTCCATGATCGGCGCGCGCTGTTGCGTGACGTCGAAGGGCGTGCGCCTGCGCCGCGCGCGGCGATCGTTGACGCGCGCACGATACAAGCGACCCCCGGAAAGCGGCACGCGCCGGCGCTGACGGGTAGAAATGACGCCAGGGCAGCAAGGTCTACGTGGCGGTTGATCTGCTGGGCCAGTTGCTGACCGTGGTCTTCACGCCTGCCAACGAACAGGAACGCGCGCAGGTCGCCACGTTGGCGAAACAGGTCCAAGCCGTCACGGGCGAGTCGGTTGAAGTGGCGTTCGTCGACCAGGGCGATACGGGGGAACAACCGGCGGTCGACGCCCACGGCATCCGGCCGGCGATCGCTAAGCGGTCGGAAGCCACACGCCTGCTGCCGCACCGCTGGGTCGTTGAGCGCGGCTTCGCCTGGATGGCGCGCTTTCGTCGGCTGGAGCGAGATGATGAGCGGTTGCCAGAGGTCTTGGCGGGATTGCATGTTCTGGCCTTTGCGATGCGCATGCTGAAGCGGTTCATTACCTTTATGCTCGAAAGGACATAACAGACTCTAGACGATCGCTCCTACTCCTCAGCGACCTGGGCCAAGCGCGCTCGGTCTAGTACGATCACCCGGCCCCGCTCGAGTTTCACGAGGCGTTCTTCGGCCATCCGGCGTAACGCACGACCGGCAATTTCGCGAACCGTACCGGTGCGTTCGGCCAATTCCTGTTGGGTCACCTCAGCAGTACCACTTGTCGCTTCAGCGAGTAAGAGGCGGGCTAGGCGTGCGCGTACTGAACGAAAGGCGAGATCTTCGACTAACGTCACCAACTCACGCAATTGACCGGCAAGATCGGCGAGGGCTGCCAGCGCTAAGTCGGGATGTTTGCGGATGAGGGCTAACAGATCATCACGGGCAAGAAGCACACAGGTCACATGACTCATTGCTCGTGCTGTCGCCGGACTAAGCCCTCTGTCGAAGATTGGTACAGCGTTAAAGTATGCGCCCGGCCCAACCATCGCCAGTACCTGTTCACGACCGTCAGGCGCCGTGCGCGATAACCGTACCCGACCGCGCAGGACAAAGAAAATCGCGTGAGCCGGTTGATCTTCGTGTATGATATGCTGACCGGGGCGATAGTGGCAAATCTGGGCTCGCTGTGCGGTGTCGGCCAGAGTTGCTTCATCGAGGCTAGAAAATAATGGGATCGAGCGCAGGTTCTCAATTGTCATTATCGTGCTCACAGTCTGAGGTAGTGTATTATTTACAACACTCGCATTTTGGGTATATCGTTTAGCCATAAGCTACTTTGCATCATTATAGGCATGTTTATGCAGCATCGCGTTACGCTTCATGACGGCGCAGAAATCGCGTATCACGATCTTGGGAGTGGGCCGCCGGTGTTACTCATACATGGCTTTGTTGGTACTGCTCGCACCCATATGGGATTACTGATCGATGATCTGAGTCGCGATCATCGCGTCATTGCTCCCGATCTGCGCGGTTACGGCGCGAGCCGGCCACCCAACCGTACCTTCCCGCCTGATTTTTACCAACGTGATGCTGCCGATATGGCTGAACTGCTCGATCTCATTCAGCCAGGACCGGTAGTTGTAATGGGCTTTAGTGATGGTGGGGAGAGTGCTCTGATCTTGGCGGCAAGCCGGCCTGATGTGCTTCGCGGCGTGGTTGCGTGGGGCGTGTCTGGTGTGATGAGTCAAGCGATGGTCAATGCCGTGCAAGATTGGCTACCGGCAACGGCGTGGGTCGAACGGCGCCCAAGTTGGCGACAAGAGATTATAGAACTGCACGGCTCCGAACAGTTTGAAGCGATTATCGAGGGTTGGGTCCATGCTGCACAGGCAATTGCCGCAGCCGGCGGTGATATTTGCTTCCAGACAGCGTCTCGTATTCGTTGTCCGGTACTGCTGATCAACGGTGATGGTGAACGGAACAATCTACCTTCTGATGTGCAGCGATTGGCCGCAGCTATCCCCAATTGTCGGCTTGAGTTTGTAACTAATAGCGGCCATGCGATCCAAGAGGATCAACCGGAAGCACTGATCCGGCTGATCCGACAGTTTCTCGCCCAGCTAGCGCTGTAGTGTTCGGTAGCGACTAACGTGCCGGTTCAGTCAACCGCTACGAGTCGGTACACACCGCCGGCACGGTCGAGCAGATAGATCTCGCCATCTTCATCTAACCCAAACGAGGTCGTCTGAAGGTTCAGGCGCGCTACCAGTGCGTGTTGCCATTCGTCCGTATTCCTCCACAAGGCCCACAGATTACCGGTACAAAAATCGGCATAGAAGTAGATGCCGGTGAGTGCCGGTTGGCGTATACCGCGATAGACTTCACCGCCGGTTACCGAACAACCACCGATGGCGCTGTCGTGTGGATAGACGGCGACCGGCATGACCAACCCGCTCTGATCACACGTCGCCGGTCGGTAGCATTGTTCACCTTCCATCAATCGCCAACCATAATTGAGGCCGGCAACATTCGCCGGTACAGCATTGACTTCTTCCCACGCATTTTGACCAACATCGGCGATAAAGAGGATGTTATCGACCGCGTCGAAGGTAAAACGCCATGGGTTACGTAAGCCGTAAGCCCAAATCTCCGGTAAAGCACCGTTGCGGTTGAGGAAGGGGTTATCGGTAGGAATAGCATACGGTTGGCCATTATCAACATCGATCCGTAAGAGTTTACCCAACAGCGTATCGAGCCGTTGTCCGGCATCGAGTGGATCGCCGGCGCCGCCACCATCACCTGTACCGATGTAGAGATAACCATCTGGGCCAAACAAGAGTAAACCGCCGTTGTGATTGGCTGCCGGCTGGTCGATCCGTAGCAATTCGCGGGCACTCGCCGGATCGGCCCGATTGGGGTCGGTACTGACTCGGTATTCAGCAACGACCGTATCACCATTTCGGTCGGTATAATTGACAAAAAAGCGACCATTGTTGGCAAATTGAGGATGGAAGGCGATACTCAGTAAGCCCTGCTCGTTTCCGCGCGATCCCACTTGCGCGCGCAGATCGAGAAACGGTTCGCTGAGCCGTTGTCCATCGTGGATAGCCCAAATCTGCCCTTCCTGCTCAACTACGAATAAACGTCGACTACCATCACCAGCGTTCGTGAGGTGGGTTGGGCGACGAAAGTTATCGGCAATCATCTCTAGCGAATAGGTGAGGGTGGTCGGATCGATGGCCGCTATCGGTGCGGATGTGGGTGGAGCTACCGATGGCTGTATAGGTGCCAGGGTTGCTAGCACGGTTGGGGTAGGAGTTGGGGTAGGAACGGTTGGCGTGACGACCGATGCCGTGGGCGGCCAGGTGGGTTGTGCAGTTGGGTTGTTGGAGGCGACGGTACAAGCCGTTAGAGCGATAGTACCAAGAACGATTAACCAAATTGTGTAGCGCATGTGGTTCCTATCTTATGGATTGATAACGATCTTCCTACGTTATTCATACCACATGCGAACGGTGCTTTTCAAAAAGCACGATACACGAGGGCACAGCACACCGCGCCCCTCCTTTCTCTGCGCCGTTGCGTTGCACAACCAATCCGGGCAGGCGAGGGCACAGCACACCGCGCCCCTCCTTTCTCTGCGCCGTTGCGTTGCACAACCAATCCGGGCAGGCGAGGGCACAGCACACCGCGCCCCTCCTTTACATCCTCTGCGCCGTTGCGTTGCACAACCAATCTGGGCAGGCGAGGGCACAGCACACCGCGCCCCTACTTTACATCCTCTGCGCCATTGCGTTGCAAAAATCGCGCTACCAATCCTGGCAGATGTGCCAACGGCCCGGTCCGTACCCGCGTATGTGGCAATGAATCGAGGAATTGCTGCCCATACTTCTTCGTAAGCAGGCGTCGGTCGAGCACTACGACAATCCCACGATCGTCACGCGAGCGGATCAAACGCCCAAAACCCTGCTTAAACCGCAGAATACTCTGTGGTACACTGTACTCGTTAAACGGATCGGCGAATTGCTCGCTCCGCGCTGCCACCACCGGATCGGTTGGTACAGCGAAGGGGAGCTTCGTAATCACAAGCACCGATAGCGCGTTGCCAACAATGTCTACCCCTTCCCAGAAGCTGTTCGTACCGAGCAGCACCGAACGAGGAAACTCCTTAAGGCGATCAACCAATGCCCGTCGCGAGCCGTCAATCCCCTGGGCCATAACCCCGATCCCGTGGTCTTCAAGCGGCTCTTGAATAGCTGTGTAGGTTTGGCGTAATGCGTTTGATGCGGTAAACAATGCCAACATCCGCCCCTCGGCAGCCACGGCTAGATCGACGATGGCCTGCTCGATCATCTGCTGATATCCACGCTGATTCGGTTCAGGAATATCATTGGGAATATAGACCAGCGCTTGCTGAGTATAATCGAACGGCGAATCGAGCATCAGCTCGGTGCATTCGTCAAGCCCGATCCGGCTCTTGACGAAGCTGAAATTGCCGGTAATGCTCAAGGTAGCCGAAGCGAGAATACTCGTCTGCTTTTGTGCGAACAGTTGGCTCTGCAAAATCTCTGCTACACTCAGTGGGGCTGCCGTTAGCGTAAGCGTATCGCGTTGACGATCATACGTCAACCAGCAGATACTATCATCATCGCCGAAGATGATGTGACCGCTACGTACCCGAACATCAGTCGCAAACCGGCGTAGCACCTCGGTACGTACCAGAATATCGTTAAGTTCGCCGGTTGTCTCGTTCAACTCACGCACCTGCTCTTCAATCACGGCCAGTTCGTTGCCAATCGTGGCCAGTATATCGTTCAAATTCTGCCAAGCCTGCGTAATCGTTTGCCATTCCGGCCGCTGCCGCACGCTCTTCGTCAACCGCAAGCGCGGATCGTATTGACCAGTCTCGGTATCAAGCTGGACGAAGCGGGTAAGCAGGTTAAAACAATCGTAGACCGCAGTACGGGCTCGAATTAACGTCGGACGCATCCGTTCAATCGCTGCATTGATCCGTTCACCAGCCGCACCACCGCCACCGATTTCATTCAACACCGTCGGCAACTCGCTCAGCAAGCCACTTACCACCTGCACGCCACCGGTCTGGAACAGATCATCGAGAAACTTCAGCAAGCCGGCTTGGTCGAGATTAAAGCTGAGCTGATCGGTTGCCACATCCTCTAAGTTATGCGCTTCATCGATAATCAGGTGATCGTAAGGTGGTAACACTTGCGACGCTGCTGCCAAATCCGCAATCAAGAGCGCATGATTCACCACCACCAAGTGGGCTGCCTCGGCGGCCCGGCGGGCGCGGAAGAAATAGCACTCACGAAAATGCGGGCAACGACTACCGGTGCATGTTTCCACTGTCACGTTCAGCTTATTCCAAACCACCTGTTCACGGTCGATCAACGGTAATTCGGTGCGATCACCACTAGTGGTGGTGGGGAGCCAGAGTTGAATCTTGAGCAGCGCGCGAACCTCTTCGACCGTAAGGTTCTCACTACGACGTAATTCATGGTAGCGTTTGAGGCAGAGGTAATTGCTCCGCCCCTTGAGCAGAGCAGCCCGGAACGGTGGCAAACCGGCAGCGGCAAAGATTCGTTGCAAGTCGGGAATATCTTTATTGTAAAGTTGATCTTGCAGATTGATCGTGTTGGTCGAAATCACCACGCGCTCGCCACGTTGGGTTGCGTACAACGTGGCCGGCACAAGATAGGCCATACTTTTCCCGGTACCGGTACCCGCTTCTACCATTAATGGCTCACTACTGTTGAATGCTGCGGCTACTGCGCGAGCCATCTCGACTTGGGGCGGACGCGCTTCGTAGCCGGGGAAGGTCCGACCGAACGGGCCATCGGGGCTAAAGAATGCACCGATGGCGTCGAGATCGAGCGGACGCTGATCACCGGTTGGCCGTAAAGGCGGTGGTTCAGGAGTCAGCGCATCGACTGGTTCCGGTGGCGCAGCGATTGGTTCGAGAAAAGCATTCCGCGCCTTTTGGCGCAAGGTTTCTTCAAAGAGATCGCGTAATGGCAACCCGATCTTGCTCATCAATCGCACCATCTCACCCAACGTCGTCAGATCGAGTTGGAGCATACGCTCACTCAGCACCGCAAAGAGCTGGGCCGCGACCTCAGCATCATTAAGGGCACGATGGGCATCAGGATGAGGAATACCGAGTTGGGCGGCCAATGCCGATAACTTATAGCTTGTTGCTTGCGGTAAGAGGAGGGTCGCCAGCTCAAACGTGTCATAGATAGGCTGGTTGAAATTCATACCCTGCGCCCGCAGCATCATCAGATCAAACCCAATTGAATGGCCAACAATCGGACGATTACCGATAAAGCGGGCCAGATCGGCGCCAATTTCGTTGAAACGAGGAGCCTGCGCCAGCGCCGCCGGATCAATGCCGGTCAAGCGCATAATTTTGAGTGGCACCGATTGTCGTGGGCGAACCAGCCGCTCGAAGCGGTCGAGAATGTCGCGTCCACGAAAGGTAACGGCAGCTACTTCGATAATTTCATCAAGACCGCTTTGCAGACCGGTCGTTTCAACATCAATCGCAACGTAAATACGGTTGTTCATGCACAGATCGCTGTTGGGCTAGGAGCTTGCGTGCCGATTGGCGTGGCCCAATTGTACCACGCCCCAGCCGGTGTTGTGCGTCAACGTGACGTGTTACCGACCAAGAAAGGCGTAACCTGTGCGATGAATGCTTCCGGTTGCTCGTCTTGCACCAGCAGACTAGCTTGTGCGATCGTGACCACCTTGACCCCGGTACGGCTACGAACAAAATTACTGACCAGCCGTAACGGACTGATGGTTGCATCGCTGCCCCAGACCAGGAGGGTTGGTATTGTCAACCGGGCAAATGCTTGGGCAATGTTGCAGTTGAGCAGCCCACTAAGAAAACAGATCGGAGCATAGTAAGCTCCGGGTTGACGACAGGTGCGGTAGTATGTCTCGATACGTTCACGGGTGACGTTTGCCGGATTGGCGTAGGCCTGTCTGGTGAGGAAAAGACGAATGCTGGTGCGCGTAGTGAGGAGCCGATAGAGAATCCTGCCGATTGGGCTGCGAAGGTATTGGTAGATCGTATACGCACCAATATCGGGACTACGGTCGAGTTGACCGATCCCGGTTGGACAGATCAGGACCAGCCGACTGACCAATTCAGGCCGATGTTCTGCGGCTACAACCGCGTAAGCGGCGCCGAGTGAACTGGCGATCACGGCAATTGGGGCAGTTGGAGTGCCGATACGTTCGATCAATGCCTGGATCAGATCGACGTAGATCGTAGCGCGGTAACGCCATTGTGGGCGGCTCGAGTTTCCGTAGCCCAACAGGTCGCAGGCATGCACCTGAAAGTGCTGGCTTAACCGTTGAAATGGTTCACGCATCTCGAAAACCGATGCAGCAGCATTGATGCTGTGGATGAGCAATACCGGTTGACCGGTGCCGGCCTGGTACATGGCAACCTCTTCATCTCGCCATGTAAAAAAGGTTGGTTGAACCGGTAGGAGTGGTAATAGCGATTTGTACGTCATCGCTGTATATATTCCTGTTGATAATCGTTGCGCCAATAATGCTTGAGGATGCCGGCGAGAATGTCGGATGTGATGCTATTATGCGATACCGTTAAATAAAATGCAATGATATGTTTTATATGCAAAGAATCCGTATCGGCCACTGACAGGGTATAATGCTCTACAGGAGTCGATCAACACTCGAAGCGTGGCTTCGGCTATCGGATCGCACGTACCTGTGCTTGGCAGAGCTACGACGTTTCTGCCGCTACTGGAAGTCATTATGTCGTCACCAAACCGTTTTATCCCGGCGCCACTCGATGAATATGCCGTCAAAGTAACGTATGGCTTGGCCTACACCGGCGGTCTGCTCGTGTTACCACAGCTCTTCGCCTATCTGGCCAATCTTCGCTGGAACGGCTTACAGGTACCGTTGGGATTAGCTGGAGCACTTGCACTGTTTCTCCTCTTGAGTTATGCGTTTCAGCCCAAAGCGTATCGGATCGACGCCGATACGCTGGTGATTGAACGGCGCTGGGCGCCGGCAGTGCGTATCTCGTTCGATCAGATCAGTGGTGTATCTCTGGCGACAGTGTTGGCCGATATGCCCCGATTCGGGTTGCGTTTTGCCTTCAACCCCGGTGTATTCGGCTATCAAGGACCATTTCACCTTGATCCTTACGGTAAAGTCACGCTATTTGCCACGAACCGGCGCCGGCTCGTAGCTATTGCCCGGTATGATGCTTCGGTCGTGATCATTAGCCCAGATCGACCGCGTGACTTTATAACTGCACTCAACGAACAGCGACTGGCTGCGGCTACAAGCCGTATGCAGGCATTGACGGAGGTAAACTCTAATGTTTGAAAGTGTGGTCTTTCGTGTATTTAGAAACATCGCAAATTACAACCCTTGCGATATATAGACAACAACGTGTCGTTGTGCTTGTCTGAGCAACCGAAGATGCCGTGCCTGTCTCATCGAATTGCCCTATCTCCAACACTTCAACAGGCAGAGTACTTCAAACGCGCCTGTGGTCCAGCCAGGTTTGTCTGGAATTGAGCATTGGGACAATATGCAGCAGGGTTAAGACCGAATGTGATGGCGTTGAAAAAGCAATGTAACACCATCAAGGATCGACAATTCCTATGGCTTGCGGATGCACATCTTATAAAGGTTTGGTGGCGGTACGTTACCGATAGTAAGGTGGCTAAACAAGTGTATGCCCCGCGTTTCAAGAAAAAATGTAAGTGTCGTGATAGTCTCTACGTTGCCGATGACCGGTTGGCAATTTTTGATTCGGCTGCCGAACATCGGCGAGGGAGCAATGGACGAGACGTTACGCTTTGCAGGAAAAATCCTCGGTGCAATGGTTTCACGTACTGCTGACCGCCGGTTTGCCACTCTGCCGGTTGCCCTACTGGATCACACCCACGACAGAACACGCACAAAGAACGGCATTGTCGGCGTTGATCTCGGTGTGAAGGCAGCAGCAACGCTTTCAATAGGTGAGATCTTCCACGCGCCGAAATCACAGACAGCCGCACTGCGCCGTCCTCACATTCGCTGTCGCCGCTTGAGTCGCAACATCGCCGCAGCTAACGTAAATCTTGCATTAAAACCACATGCGTCGTTGCCTAAGGGGACAAATGTGCCCATCTGCTAAAACCGTGTCCAAGCGACACCGACGATTGCCCGACTGTATGCATGTATTGGCATTGGTTTTGGGAAGTTTCGCACGCAACGTGTATACAAGGTGCAGTGCTACGGTTTTCAACTCACTATCGCAGATCGCTTTGATCCGATTAGCCACCTGTGCAGCGTGCGTCGCAAACCATGAAGTATTTGCATCGTCAGATCGCAGATGGACGTGTCCGATACTGCATACCGGACACAACCGCGATTACCATGCAGTGGATAACCTTGCACGGTTGGCAACCGAAACTACTCTACCCGTGGCGAGTTCGGCCGGTAATGGCGAGAACTTGACCGATGATGTTAGGGACGCGAAAGTGACGCCTGTCAGGTACGATTGCGTGGTGCAATCGAGGCAGGAACAGAACCGTGCGCACATTCGTGTATATTCTGGAAAGCAGGTTAATAATGCGGTTTCGCGCTTTGAATCGTCTTGCCCTCCGCTGCCGTTACGAGCAGTTTATTCCCGGTGCGCTACACCCTGACGGCCAACGCTATTTGCCGCAGATTGTCGTAACGCTGCTGGAGGTTGGGCCGGATACTGTACCGGGTACGCAGCTTTGTCTGGTTGATCGCCACCACCGCGTCGATCCGCGGCTGGTCGGTCAGGTAGTCATTGTACGGCTGCTCTGCGCGCTGAGTACCATTCATCTCCAAACGCCACCGATACGGGCCGGTTTCGTATCGTCAACGAATCCACCGACGATGCCGCTCAGTGAACCGGTGGTTTATGGTCAAGTGATGGAGACAGAAGCATGGGAAGTGCAGCGCTCACATCTCCCGTTCGAGACGCTCTACACCGAGTTAGTCATCGGGCTGGCAGATGAGGTAACAATTGGCTTGCGCACCACGCTCAGTGCGCCGCGCATTGCCGATCTGATCGGCTGTGAGCGACTCACACCCGGTGATTGGATCGAAGTGCGCCGTTCGCGGATCGATATTTTGGCCCTCGAAGCCGATCTCGTCTCAACGTCACCCTAGGTCGAGTGCAGTTATTCATAGCGTAGTGGCGCTAACCTGGTCGTCTTCCCAAGCGGCGATGCGACATTGCTCGCGTGTAATACCCCATGAGTTCATCCATCACACTCGGCCACGATCGTCGTTCGGCAGCAACGCGTCCGGCCAGCCCCTGTGTGATCCGACGGCTGTCGTTGGCGAGTAGTTCGCGGAGGCGGGCGCGCAGATCGGTAACAACGCCGGGAGTAAACAGATACCCGTTGTAGCCGTGGCGTACCAGATCGATCGCACCACCGGCCCGTGCAGCCACGACCGGCAAACCGGATGCCATCGCTTCTTGAATAACTTGTCCGAAGGTGTCGGTATCGGAGGGGAAGACAAACGCATCGGCGCTCGCATAAGCTACCGCCAAAGCCTCTCCCTTAAGATAACCGGTAAAACGCACCGGCAGACCAACGCAACGCCGCTGCAACTCGGCACGGAAGGGACCATCGCCGACAATCACGAGGCGGACGTTCGGTAGGCCGCGGATGGCTTCCGGTAACAGATCAACCCGCTTTTCGGCGGCTACCCGACCTACATAGAGCACGACCCGCTCACCCGGTTGTGTCCCGATAGCGGCCCGCCACGCTTCACTACGATAGCGCGGGTGGAACCGTTCGATATCAACGCCGCGTCCCCAAATCCGCAAGCGGCGAAAACCGGCGGCACGGAGGACGTTGAGGGTAAAACTCGAAGGACAAAGATTCATCCGGCAACGATTGTGAATCCAGCGCAGCCAGGCATTGACGCCGTGTTGTAAAAAACCGAAACCGTAATGTCGGCTGTATGCTCCAAAGTCGGTGTGGTACGAGGCGATCAGAGGTAGTCCGAGCCGACGGACGATACCGGGGACAATTGCCCCTAACACTACCGGTCCGACTAAATGCACGACGTCGGGTTGAAAACTACGCAAGCGGGCCGTTAGGCCGGGTTGTGGTGGGGTGAGTTTGACTTCAGGGTAGAGCGGTAACGGTATGCCGCTGAGCGGTACGACTTCTGTACCGGCATAACTTGCCGGCGCACCTTGGGGTGCGAATAGCACAGCTTCGTGACCGGTGCGCTGTAAATACTCCAGGAGGCGACAAAGTGTTGTCGTTACCCCATTGACATCGGGGAGAAACGTCTCGGCAATGAGCGCCACACGCATGGCATCAACTCCAGACGCGTAAGGCATGTATGATTATTACCATTACGATACAATGATCGTATTAAGGGGGTATGCAGGGTTAGTTAAGTATTGGCTAACTGTTGGCTAAATGTTGCCGGGTCGCCCTACCATCGTTGTGCAGACTCGGTATAATAAATAATGTAGATAGCTGTCAAAATTGGTACGCGCAATGTTGTTTCGTTTTTGGGAGGTAGTACATATGGCTGATGAACTGGCGACCGGTCGCAATGCGTGCTATCAGCGATTAGCAACGATCTTTCCTACCGGAGCGCTAGTTTGGATTGAGTCTGAAGAGTATGACGCCGAGAATATGTGTTGGCGCGTAACCTTGCTCCACCGGAATACATCTGGTCAATGGGAGCGCTTTCGGTATCGTTACGACGTAGTAGCCGATATCCTTCATTTCACCGGCATGACGCCGGTACGTGATGAGGAAGCAGTCCGAATTCGGCGGACTGCTCCTCGCTTCACTACTGGTCGAACCTTGCAAGCGAGGAGTGCATGACACTGCAACCGATTGATTCACCGCGCCGGTTTGGCAAGCGTAGTCTAATAGCCTTGGCAGTAGTGGGAATATTGCTCGTTTTGATCTTGGTCGCGCTCAGTATTGATGCGGGTGAGCAAACCCGCTTTCTCACCGGCAGCGGTAGTGTGCTGGTATTGGCGCTTCCGGCTTTTTTGGCCGGCGTGCTTAGTTTTCTTTCGCCGTGTACGTTACCGATCTTGCCGGCCTATTTCGCCTTTACCTTCCAAGCCAGCGGGCACGGGCGGGCGCGGATTGCCTTGATGGGAATCGCGTTTTTTCTCGGTCTCGCCACTACGATGACCTTGCTAGGGGCAAGTGCGACTGCGCTGAGTAGCCTGCTCTTTGCCAACCGGAGCGCACTCACATTTTGGGGCGGCTTGATCATTATCGGTTTCGGCGTGATGGGCATGCTCGGTAAAGGTTTTGCCGGGCCGCAACTGCAAGAGCGGCCAGCGGCCACATTTGCCGGATCGTACCTCTATGGGGCAACCTTCGCCCTTGGCTGGACGGCATGTGTCGGGCCGATTTTGGGAGCGTTGTTGACCCTGTTAGCGGCTACCAGCGACATCGCCGTTGTGCAAGGCGCTGTGTTGGCATTCATTTATTCGCTAGGGTTGGGTTTACCGCTGATCTTAATTGCAACCTTCTTCCACCGACTCGGCACCGGCTCGCGGGCCTGGCGCTTCTTGCGTGGGCGTGGTTTTACGGTCAATGTGTTCGGGCGCGAGTTGTTTCTCCATACGACCAGCCTGCTTAGTGGCGCATTAATGGTTGTGATGGGAGTGCTCCTGGCGACCGGACGACTTGAATGGATTTCACAACAAGCAAACGCAACACCGATGGCGCAATGGTGGGTGGAGATCGAATCGGCAATTGGTCGACTGTTTGGACTATAGAGGTACTATGACGGATTCTCCCATTCGCGCTGCCGGTTGTGTCGTGCTAGCCCGTGATGCGACCGGGCGGCCTCTGGTCTTGTTGATACAGGATCGGCAAGGAGTTTGGACACTTCCCAAAGGACACATTGACGATGGCGAGAGTGATGAGGATGCAGCAGTTCGTGAAGTGGCGGAAGAGACGGGGATCGTCTGCACCCTTGCCGAACGGCTTGACCGGATCACATATCCGATCTATCGACTTGGACACTGGCGCGATAAACAGGTGACCTTTTTTCTCGCCAGTGCCTCGCCCGAACCACCGGTGCCGGCAGTGGCTGAAGGCATCCGCTCGGCGGCATGGGTCCCGCTTTCCGATGCTATTCGTCAGATCGGCTATCGTCAGTTGCGTACCCTGCTCCAGCGTGTCGCATATCGGATCGAGCGGGGAAGACGGTGATCTGCACCGACAACCAAGGTGAGCGGCCTATTCATCATTACTCCGTTACATATGACAAGCAGACGTGCTATAATGCAGCATACGGCGCACCGCTATGCTGGTGGCAAGCGTCTGAACCGAGCCTGCGCCTTCGTTGTGTTGCAAGTGCATTGTGGTAAGGATACTACCGTGAAAGTTACGACCGAAAGACTGCCAAAGAGTCTCGTCTCATTGCAGATTGAAGTCGATCGAGACCAATTCGAGCGCAGCCTCGATCAGGCAGCGCGCCGTTTGTCACAAAAATTTCCAATCCACGGCTTTCGGCCCGGGAAAGCACCGCGCTTTCTAATTGAACGCACCTTCGGGCGAGCCGCGCTGATCGAAGAGGCAACAGAAGATTTGATCAATAATGCCTACAAAAAGGCAATCCAACAAGAACAAATCGAGGTTGTCGGTCCGCCACAACTCGAACGGATCGACTCGGTTGAGCCGTTTGTCTTCACCGTCAAAGTCCCCGTCCCACCAACGGTGACGCTCGGCGATTATCGCAGCATCCGCGTTCCGATGTCGGTTGAGCCGATCACCGAGGAGATGGTTGAGGCCGAACTCAGACGTATGCGCGAAGAGCACGTCACCTTGCAAGAGTTGGACGAGCCACGTCCGGCGCAGCAAGGTGATCAGGTGCGGGTGTTGCTCAGCACACGGGTTGAGGACGAAGACGCGACGACTGAGGACGAGGCCGCTGAGGATGATGCGAGCGGTGAGAGCGAAGCGGCTCAAGCGCAGGAAGACGGCGAACCTACCGGATCGGAAGAGACGCTTGATCTCGAACCGGGGCATCTCGTCGATGAGCTGTATGAAGGCCTGATCGGAATGAATATCGGCGAGAAGAAAGAGATCGTTGCCGTCATGCCTGACGATCACGCCGAGGAATCGATCCGCGGTAAGAAGGTGACGTTCAAGGTCGAACTGCTCGGGATCAAGCGGCGCATTGTGCCGGCGTGGGAAGAACTGCCGTCGCTAGTCAATTTTGAGGGCACGCTCGATGATCTGCGCGCCAAGGTACGTGCCGATCTCGAAGAAGCCGAGCGGCGACGGGCCGAACAGGCGCTGCTCAATGCTTACATCGAGCAACTGGTTGAGCAGACGACCTTCGATATTCCTGATGTGATGATCCACGAGCTGGCTCATTCGCTGTTGCACGATCAGGAGCAGCAGTTCGCCCGCTACGGCATTACGCTTGAACAGGTGTTGCAGTATCGTGGGATTAGTCACGATCAGGCGGTTGCCGAATTGATGCCTGAAGCTGAACGGCAGACAAAAGTGACGCTGGCGCTGAGTGAGGTGATCAAGCGGGAAGGTTTGGCCGTTACTCCTGAAGAGATCGATGCCGAAATTGAGCGGATTTTGGCCGACTACGAGGAGGAGCGTCGTCCACAGATCCGCGAAACGCTAACAACCCAGTTGCTCTCTTCGGTTGCCAATATTGTGCTCGATAAAAAGTTGCGGGCGCTGATTTCGGCCATCGCTCGTGGTGAGCAGACCGAGATGACCACCGAGGCTGCCCAGTCGGATGCGTTGGAATCTACTGTTGACGCGGTTACGGCAGCGGAATCATCCAGCCGTCCTACGAATGAAACGTGAGGAGTACCTATGCATTGGTCAACGCGCTATAGCCACGAATGGCGCAGTATGCCGAGTCCGGAATGGCTCTCGCAACGACCGGAATTGCTTATTCCGATGGTTGTTGAGAGTACCAGCCGCGGCGAACGCGCTTTTGATATCTATTCACGGTTGTTAAAGGAGCGGATCGTTATACTGGGAACACCGATCGACGATCAGATTGCTAATCTGATCGTTGCACAGTTGCTGTTCCTTGAGAGTGAAGACCCCGATCGCGATATTTGGCTCTACATCAATAGTCCGGGTGGGTCGGTCACAGCCGGCCTCGGCATCTACGATACAATGCACCACATCCGTCCTGATGTGGCGACAGTTTGTGTTGGGATGGCCGGGAGTATGGCAACCCCAATTTTGGCCGGTGGTGCTAAGGGTAAGCGCTACAGCCTGCCGCACTCAACGATCCATATGCACCCGGCAGGCGGTGGTGCACGCGGCTATGCGCCAGATGTCGAGATTATGGCACGTGAGTTGCTCCGCCTCCAACAATTGGTGCGGGAGCTGCTGGCTAAAGATACCGGCCAACCGATTGAACGGATTGCCAAAGACTTCGACCGCGACTTGTTCATGACGCCGGAACAGGCGAAAGAGTACGGTATTATCGATGAAATCCTCATTCGTGAGGATGTGAAGAAGTAATGACGCCCGGGTGGGCGCAGGTTGTGGCGTCCACCCGCTCGTCTGGAGAACTCCCCATGACTCGTACCCGTAATCCCGGTCGTGATCCGTATGTTTGCTCGTTCTGCGGGCGTGGACAGGATGAAGTGCAACGCTTGATCGCCGGTCCCGGTAATGTGTTTATCTGCGATGGGTGCGTGGCGATGTGCAGTCAGATCATCGCCGAAGAAAACGATCAGAGGGTACCGGCGGCCCGTCGCACGCCTCCGCCCGGCCCAGCGCGCTTGCCCACGCCACGCAAGCTGCGTGAACGCCTCGATCAGTATGTGATCGGGCAGGATCGAGCAAAGGTCGCACTCGCGGTGGCAGTCTATAATCACTATAAACGGGTGCGGGCCGGTGCCCGCATCGATGATGTAGAGATTAGCAAGAGTAATATCTTGCTCATTGGGCCGACCGGTAGCGGTAAAACGCTGTTGGCCCAGACAATGGCTCGCATCCTCGATGTGCCGTTTGCCATTGCTGATGCAACCGCCCTGACCGAAGCTGGGTATGTGGGTGAAGATGTCGAGAATATCTTGCTGCGTCTGATTCAAGCTGCCGATGGCGATGTGGAGCGCGCTCAGACCGGCATTATTTACATCGACGAGATTGATAAGATTGCACGTAAGTCCGATAATCCCTCGATTACTCGTGATGTGTCGGGTGAGGGTGTGCAGCAGGCGTTACTCAAGATACTCGAAGGTGGTGTTGCCCACGTGCCCCCGTTGCCCGGTCGTAAACACCCTCAGCAAGAGTATATTCCGTTTGATACCACCAATGTGCTGTTTATCTGCGGTGGTGCGTTCGAGGGTATTACCAAGATCATCGCCAAGCGGCTGCGTGGGAAACAGTTGATCGGTTTTGGCACCAATCCGGTCAGTCCGCTGGAAGAAGAGGGCGCTCTGTTGGCCCAAATCATCCCCGATGACTTGATGCATTTCGGTTTTATTCCTGAATTTGTCGGTCGGTTGCCGGTGATCGTGGCGCTCGAACCGCTGAGTCGTGAGGCAATGCTTCGTATCCTCACCGAACCGCGCAATGCGATTATTAAGCAATACCAAAAATTGTTTGCCCTCGATCATTGCGAGCTGGAGTTTACCCCCGATAGTCTCGAGGCGATCGTTGATCGGGCAATGAGTGCGCGCACCGGTGCCCGTGCATTGCGCAGTATCGTCGAAGAAGTGTTGCTTGATGTGATGTTTGAGCTGCCTTCACAAGAGCATATCGGACGCTGTATCGTGAATGCTGAAGTGATTCAAGGGCGTGGACGCCCGATTCTGGTGCCGCGGTCCGAGTATCGCCGTCGGCTCGATGAGGCGGTATAGCGCCGAACGGGTAAGCTATGCCTGCGGGTGCCCATCAGTGTTGGCGTCGATAGATAATGACTATGCCACTCTTCCATCGTACAACTCAGCGTGCTGCCGATCAGCCACCGCCAAAACGACGGATTTTGGTGGCCGATGATGATCCCTCGATTGGCCGTCTGATCCAGACGGCATTACCAGCTCAGCAATACGAGACGGTTGTGGTCGCTAATGGGATGGAAGCGCTCGAAGCGTTCGATCGCGGACAATTCGATCTGGTCTTTCTCGACGTGATGATGCCGTTCGTTGATGGATTTGACGCTTGCGAGCGAATCCGCGCCAAGAGTGATGTGCCGATTGTTATCATCACTGCCCGCGATGGCACCGATGATATTGTGCAGGGATTCCGGCGTGGCGCCGATGAGTATATCACGAAGCCATTTCGTGTGGCCGAGTTTGTGGCGCGCGTCGAAGCGATTTTACGTCGGGTTGATATGCAAAAGGCGCGGACTGCGCCGCCGTTGGTGCATGTCGGTGATCTGGTCATTGATGCGACCGCGCATAAGGTGTCGGTGCGCGGCGCCGAAGTCAAACTGACACCGATGGAGTTTGAGTTACTCTATTTTCTTGCTGCAAATGCCGGACAGGTCTTTACCCGTGAGGTGCTGTTCCGTGAAGTTTGGGGCTACGAATACGTCGGGGAAACGAATCTGGTCGATGTGTGTGTCCGGCGGTTGCGCGAAAAGGTTGAAGTCGAACCCTCAAAGCCCAAGATCATTGTCACCGTCCGTGGAGTTGGGTATAAGCTCGAACGCGCGTAGCCAAGAGTAAATATAATGTTGCGAACGCAGAGATGCAATGCCGATCACCGGTGGCAGGCGGCTATACCAGGCCGCCTCGCTTCCATTTCGTTGCGTCTGTGCGTTTTTTGGTAGATTCAGCACGTGGGATTGAATATGTCACCACAAGTCTTTGTTTCACGACATCCGTTAGTTCAACATAAGCTGGCGCTGCTGCGTAGTAAACGGACTGAGCCGAAGAAGTTTCGTGAATTGGTGCGCGAGATTGCTCAGTTGTTGTTTTACGAGGCGACCCAGGACCTCGCCTTGGCACCCCTTACCATCGAGACCCCCCTGGCTGCTTGTGAAGGTTTCGAGGTAGCCGAACGAATCGGTATCATTCCGATCTTGCGTGCCGGCTTGGGGATGGCTGAGGCGATTGTTGATATTTTGCCGACAGTGCATGTCTGGCATCTCGGCCTTTACCGGGATCACGAGACGTTACAGCCGGTGACCTATTACAATAAGTTGCCGAGTAAGCCTGATATCGATTTGACAATCATTGTCGATCCGATGTTGGCAACCGGTGGCTCGGCTGTCGCGGCGGTTGATATTCTCAAACGTTGGGGTGCGCAGCGGATCAAGTTTCTTGGCTTGATTGCCGCACCGGAAGGGGTAAAAGCCCTGAGCGAATCCCATCCCGATGTGGCGATCCATCTTGCGGCAATCGATAGTCATCTCAACGAACGGGGTTACATCGTGCCCGGTTTGGGTGATGCCGGTGACCGACAGTTTGGAACGGGGTAGTTGCTTGGCCGGTATTGGAATACGTTGCCGATGGCGCACTTTGAACGTGAAGCGATGATCACATGCCTGTTATTCTGGCTCTGATTAGTGTACCGCTGATCGCCTTCGTCGTTACGGCCTTGCTCACCCCACCGCTGATTACCTTGGCCCGACGAGAAGGATGGGTAGCAAAGCCCGGCCCACGCCACGTGCATCGCGAACCTACACCGGTTGTTGGCGGTTTGGCGATGATAGCCGGGTTGGTCGTCGCATTGATCGCCAGTCTTGGGTTTGAGCTGCTGACGCCGGTATTGCACCGTTCGCCGTTTGAACACTTACGGATCGGCTTGCTTCTGATCGGTATTGCCATTATTGCCGGTGTCAGTTTGCTCGATGATCTCTATGACTTGCCGGTGTTGCCTCGCTTAGGGGTCCATATCATTGCGGCGCTCGTCGCCATTGGCCCGTATTTGTGGGATCATACGCTCTACTCTGACGCACTTGACCAACCAACAGAAGCGCGCGGGATTATTCTTACGGCCTTCAATTTTCCCTTCGTGTATCAAATCCATCTCCATAACCTTAGTCCGTGGTTGGCGATTGCCGCAACTGTGTTCTGGATTGTGGGGATGCAGAATATGGTCAACTGGCTCGATGGGCTTGATGGGTTGGCTGCCGGTGTGACGTTGATTGCCGGTGTGGTCTTGGCTTTGCATACCCTCACCCTCGAACCACCACAAATCACGGTGGCATTGCTCCCGCTGGCGCTAAGCGGTGTCTGCGCAGCGTTCCTCCTCTATAACTCGCACCCTGCTCGCATTTTTATGGGTGATGTTGGGGCGATGACGATCGGTTATACGCTAGGTATTTGTGCCCTCATCGGTGGAGCTAAATTGGCGACCGTCCTCCTTGTGCTTGGGGTGCCGCTGGTTGATATGACCTGGCTGATCTTAACCCGGACCTTACGGGGGCGCTCGGCAGCGCAAGCCGGACGTGATCATCTCCATCACCGACTCCTCGATCTCGGTCTGAGTCAGCGGCAGGTAGTGGCCTGCTATTACGGGTTGAGCATCGCTTTTGGCGCCATTGGTTTGCTCGACTTTTTTACCCCTCTCATGAAGCTCATTGCGTTGGTGCTGTTGGGCTTGGTTGTCCTCGTGATATTGATCGTCTTACAACCAAAGCCGACAACGCACGCGGCACGACTGTAACAGCAGTGCTGTTGCCATCGCAGCGATAGAGCCTTCCGTCTACAGACTGTTGTGTATGTCTTACCCCTCTCATATCATGAGAGGGGTTACGTCCTACACATCGGATTGCTCAGCAACAGGCAATACCTATGCGACGCTTGTTGATGATCGTCGTTGTGCTCTGCCTGATCGGTGTGGATCGAGTCGTGAGTGCCCCAACTGCCCATACCGACCAGGATGGTCTGTATGTCCGCCCGGCTCCACCCACTCGACCCGGTCCCACTATCGAAGCGTATGTGCGACCCGAGTTTGCTGCCCGTATGCGTCGCTCACGCAGTACGATCCTGGCCGCCGCAGCACGACATAATCATCCGCAGTTATCGGGGATGAGTGACCGCGAATTTGCCATTGTCATGGCGACCATTCTCTATAACGAAAACTTTGGTTGGGCTGAAGAGCTGGCGCCGCCGTTACGGATGGTGACGCCGTTGTATCAAGAGGCGCAACAACAGGTAAACAGCGGGATAGGCGCAAACTTCAGTGTCTGGCCGGCTAACCTACGCCCTTCAGTTGCTGCTGAAATTTTGGCCGGTGAGGTGCCTCTCGCCGATGGCAGCATATTGCACATACCGCTACGAGTCGAAGGCAGCCAGATCGATCTGCGACAATATCACGACCAACGAGCACTTTTCGCTGCGATTACGACCGAAATTAGCCACGACGAACTCGCGATCAACTATCTTGCCGCCAACCTTGAACGTGGGGTGTGGCGTGCGGCGATCGAAGGTCAGCCTATCTCGTGGCGCACGCTGGCTGCCTGGCACAATCAGGGCATCGTCGATCCAGTTGCTATTCGGGCGAATCCAACAGCACGCGACTATGTGCGCCGGGCTGCGGCTTATTTGCCGGTGGCACGTATGTTATTTGCAACCACAGACCCTGCCGAAATGAGCGCTTTGTGAG
This sequence comes from Chloroflexus sp., assembly GCF_056331925.1. Lineage (NCBI taxonomy): Bacteria > Bacillati > Chloroflexota > Chloroflexia > Chloroflexales > Chloroflexaceae > Chloroflexus > Chloroflexus sp. The sequence goes on along the minus strand of NZ_JBWGQH010000002.1, from coordinate 15,685 downwards.
TGTTGGACAAGTGAAGCGGTAGGGTGAATGGGCCGCCCGCGTGGCGGCCCGCCTTCTCAATCGGGTACTGAGTTACGACATTCCCGAATAGCACCTCACCGGCCTGTAGTACGCTTAGGCAGGGCATCGTGGTTAGCCGTTGGTTTGTCGCCGTAACACCCATTTCGTCATCTCCAACACCGGTACCACCGTTAGCGCGACGAGCGTAATGATCAGCCAATCGATCGGTGACAGTGGGAAGGTACTAAACGGTTCGTGCAGAAACGGGAGATACACCACTGCCAATAGTAAGAGCAATTCCCAGATGATAGCAAGGTTCAGCCAGTGATTGGCAAAGGGCCGGTGAAAGACCGATAGGTGGTCGGAGCGGAAGTTGTAGGCTTTGAAGAATTGAATGAGCACGAGCGATACAAACGTCATGGTCATCGCCTCAACCATACTCCGCCCGCTCTGCATCGCCCACACAAAGAGCGCAATGTTGACCAGTGCTGACCACAGCCCGCCTACCATCATCAGTCCGACGACAGGACGGGTGAAAATGCCACGGCGTGGGTCGCGTGGTGGCTGTTGCATGAGATCATCGTCGGGTGGATCAACCGCTAAGGCGAGTGCGGGTAGGCCGTCGGTAGCAAGATTGACATAAAGAATTTGAGTGGCCGTGAGGGGTAACGGCAATCCGGCAAAGGTTGCGCCGGCCATAAGCGTGATCTCGCCAATGTTCGATGAGAGCAGATACATCAAATACTTTTTAATGTTGCCAAAGATGCGCCTTCCCTCTTCCACTGCCGCAACAATCGAAGCAAAATTGTCGTCGGTGATGGTCATCGCTGATGCTTCTTTGGTCACATCGGTCCCGGTGATCCCCATTGCAATACCAATGTCGGCCTTCTTCAATGCCGGCGCATCATTGACACCATCGCCGGTCATTGCGACCACATACCCTTTCTGTTGCAATGCAGTGACAACGCGCAGTTTATGGATCGGTGCTACCCGTGCATAGACATCGACCGTTTCGACGATGTTGGCAAAGTCTTCATCACTGATGGCATCGAGTTCACTCCCGGTCATCACCTGACCATGCACAAGCAAACCGAGTTCACGAGCAATGGCGGCTGCCGTGAGGGGATGGTCACCGGTAATCATCACCACGCGAATGCCGGCGCGCTGGCAGGTCTGGATGGCCGTCTTCGCTTCAGGACGGGGCGGGTCGATCATACCGACGAGACCGAACAGGGTCAATTCGTGTTCGGCAGTGTCTAAGGTGGCTGGCGTCTTGCCGGCGATTGCCAGGACACGCAGCGCTGTACTAGCCATCGTTTGCGCTGCGTCAAGTATGCTTACCCGATCTTCTGCAGTGAGCGGGGCGAGGCCGGTCGGCGAGAGCCAGTGGCTGCACGCATTGATGATGACCTCTGGGGCTCCTTTCGCATACGCGACGGTAACGCCCTGCTCGGTGTGCAGCGTGATCATGCGCTTAGTTTCCGACGAAAACGGAATTTCGGCAATACGCGGTGCCTGACGAACCAATTCGTCGACGACAAGACCGGCTTTGGCTGCTGCTACGACGAGCGCCGCTTCAGTCGGGTCTCCTTGGGCTTGCCAACGTCCATCGCGATAAACGACGCGCGCGTCGGAGGCGAGGGCGGCACCCCGCAACAGTTGCTGTACCGCGGGATCAGGGGGAGTCGGTTGATCGGCAAAGTAGAACTTGCCGTCGGGGGCGTACCCTGATCCGCTTAGCTCCCACCAGCGCCCGGCCACAAACAAGCGTCGGACGGTCATTTCGTCTTTGGTAAGGGTTCCGGTTTTATCGGTGCAGATAACCGATGTGCTACCCAGTGTCTCGACTGCCGGCAAGCGGCGCATCAAGGCGTTACGCTTTGCCATACGCTGGACGCCGATAGCCAGCGAGATGGTAACAACGGCAGGTAACGCTTCCGGTACAACGGCAACGGCCAAGGCGATCCCGAAGATGATCATCTCGACCAGCGGCTGGCCGCGCCAAAGGCCGAGCACGGTGATGATTGCCACAATGACCAGTGCTGCTCGAGCCAGCATGTGCCCGACTCGGTCGAGATTTTCTTGCAAGGGTGTGCGTCCGGTCTCGATGGTTTGGAGCATTGTGGCAATAGTGCCAAACTCGGTATGCATACCGGTGGCGACGACAATCCCGCGGCCACGGCCATAACTGACTGACGTACCGGCGTAGACCATGTTTTTGCGGTCAGCCACCGGTGCGGTCGGTGGTAGGATCACTGCTGCGTTCTTTTCAACCGGCACCGATTCGCCGGTAAGGGCTGCTTCCTCGATCTGTAAATTGACCGCTTCGATGAGCCGGAGATCGGCGGGCACCCGATCCCCGGCTCGCAAGAGCACAACATCGCCGGGCACCAGCTCGCGCGCCGGAATAGCCTGCTCGCTGCCGTCACGTAGGACGGTTGCATTCGGTGCCGCCATCCGGCGCAAGGCTTCGATTGCCCGTTCGGCGCGATATTCTTGGATAAAGCCAAGAAGGACGGCAAATAACACGATAACGATAATCGCAACCGATTCGATCCCGTGACCGAGCAAGAGTGAGAGTCCGGTGGCGATCAACAGGATGATGATCAGGACGTTTTGGAATTGGGCCAGCAGGATTTTCCATGGCGAGATGCGGATAGCAGCTTGCAACTCATTCGGGCCGTAGCGAGCTAAGCGTTCAGCCGCTTCAGCGCTACTTAGGCCGTTTGGTGAGCTGTTGAGTTGTGTGTACACTTCAAGAAGATCGGTGCTGTGCCAAGCTGGGCGTGTTTCATCACGCCTAAGGGTAGATGTTGCCATTATCAACACTCCTCGTGTTTCCGCCAGAGAGCTATCGATTGGAAACGTATCAGCGTGAGGGTAGGCCACGCCTTACTGTGAGCATAGCACGTTGGGGGTGGTGATACAACCCATACGTATGGATCGGTTTGCTAACCGGCGGTTAGAGGGTTATCTGCCTCTAATCGGCAAATGCGCTCTGCTGTTGGACCGCGCGACGCGCAGCACGACGGTCGGCGACGATCCGGTGGGCGCGACGCAGGGCTGATGTGCGCGCCGGTATGGCCGGTACGGCGAGGGCCAAGATGGTAGCGCCGATGCGCAGATCGAAGGTGGGGGGTATGATTTGAGGAAACGGGTAGTAGACGAGAGCTGTTGGTTCGAGGAGCCGCAACGTGGCGATCACGATGGCTGCACTGACAGCGGTAAGACAGGTGATGGTATCGTGGTGGTGCCACCTTTCACGGCGATACGTCGTTCGGGATACGGTCCGACTGAGTTGGTGGGACGACCACCAGACGAGTGCTAGCCCGATGCCGCCAAGTGGAGCCATAATCGGTAGAACGGTGGGGCCAGCCCAGAGCCAGCTTATCAATGTGGTAGCGAGTATACTAAGCCCAAGCAGCAGGCCGATCATACGACCAGTACTTGGTTTGGTGAGCGTGCGTCCGTATCCGCGGGCCTCTAATGCTTCGGCGAGCTGCAATGCGCGTTCGAGGCTCCCGGCTAACAGTGGTCCGACGAGCGCCCACCAGCTCCGGATGCTGCCAAAGCGGTGGCCGCGTGCGCGTTGCGCGGCGATAATTTCTTGCCCACTGCGCACTAGTCCCGGTGCGAAAGCGATGGCAATCGTGACGGCTAATCCGGCGTGAAAGAGTGAGCGTGGCACGAGACGCAGCAACCGATGGTGATCAACTAAGGCATTGAACGTACCGAAGATCAGCAGAAGCGTCCATAAGCTCAATCCGCGCGTCGCTCCCCACGCTAATGCTTCGGCGGTGATCGGTCCACCCAAGACAATTCCGCCTAACCATACCGGTAATTGGTATGTCGGTGCGTTGAACAAAACTGTGGCCCCGCGTGGCCCACCCACTGTGATCACCGCAAAAACAATGTAACTGAGCCAGATCACTGCTCCGGCACGGGCAAACAGTGGGAAACTACGTGCCAGTGGGCGATCATCACGGCGCGCTACGAATACATAGCCGACCGCTAACATGATCAACAGGTGGTAAAGTGGGTGTGGGGCCAGTATTGCGATCGCTGTAGTAGCAGCCAACCACACCAGCCACGTGCGGGTATGCATGCGCAATCCTTCTTCGTTGTCTTTTGGGCGCGGGGCGGGTGATAGCCTACATCGTCGGTACGTACCGTCTCCGATCCACTACCTCCTATGACAGGTTTGCCGTCAGTACGGCCAGCGCCACAACTTCACCGATTTCACAGAGCGCACCATAGGTGTCGCCGGTGAGACCGCCCAGATCGCGTACCCACCAGCTTGCCAGCAGATGCGCAACTCCTAACACGAATACAGCAGCCACGATTCCGGTGATACCGGCGACAAGCCATGCCGCACCGAGCATCATAGCCGAAGACAACCACAGATCTTGTTGACGTACTTGCGCGTTAAAGGTCCGGCCCAGTCCACCTTCGCGGGCAGCGGGAAAGCGATAGATCCCATAGCAATCGGCCCATCGCCCTAGCATCGGGGCCAACAGCAACGCCGGCCACACGTTTGTCGCTTCTGCGATGAGTGCTACTTTGAACATAATCAGTACGATCAGCGCTAATGCACCCATCGCCCCGATCCGACTATCTTTCATGATTTCGAGTTTACGTTCACGCGACCGCCAACTCATCACCGCATCGAAGGTGTCACTCAGACCATCGAGATGGAGACCACCGGTAATGATGCCCCAGATCGCCATCACCATCACTGCCGCCGTTAGATCACCCCACAGTGGGCGGACTATGCGATCGGTAGCTACCAGCGCACCGCCAATGACCAATCCGACTATCGGAAACCACGGGATGGCCCGTACCACACTCTGTTCATTCATTGGCGGTATGCCGGGTAGGGGGATAATGGTCAAAAAGCGGATCGCTTCGATGAAGCCATTGACCGAGCGGACCGGCATTTCGTTCATAGAAAGCTCCATGCGCTAGCGTATCGGTGGTACGTTGTTAACCATGCGGATAATGATCGATGAGCCGTATATGTCAAGGGCAGTCAGGCTGCCCAGATCGATCCGCCAACGCCAATGTTCGGCTACCGGTGTCTGACAACAGAAACAGAGTACCAATTGGATAGGGGTAGCATGAGTGATAACGATCACTCGTTCGCCGACATAGTGTGAGCGTAGTTCGTGCCAGGCTTCACCAACGCGAGTCGCTACGTCGGCCAGACTCTCGCCACCGGTCGGTTTGCCGTTGATCCCATCGGTCCAGCGCGCTTGGGCATCGCCGGGAAAGCGTTGAAGTACCTCACGGTACGTTAATCCTTCCCATTGTCCCTGATCGATCTCGCGCCAACGCGGGTCTTCGGCGATAGCAATCGATGGGCGGTGTTTGGTGATGGCAACCGCCAGCGCGCGGGTGCGTTCGGTCGGACTAACGATGGCGTGGGTGAATGGCAATGCTCGCAAGCGACAGACGACAGCTTCGTGCTGTCGCTGACCGTAGGTAGTCAGCGGGCTGTCACCGTGACCTAGATAGCGACGGGCGCGATTGGCAACGGTTTGGCCGTGGCGAACAAGCCAAATGCTGGTGCGCATAAGTAAGCTCTTCCAGGTCGGTACGGTTAGGTAGATGACGAGATCGTGCTACCCCAACTACACCATCTGCACCCGTTCATCTGTGTGATCAAGTGGCACCCCTTCGTCTGAGCGTCACGACGATTGCTCCGAGCAAGAGGGCTACTAATGCTACAAAACCCCACCACTGGCTGCTATCGCCTGAAGTAGTCGATGTCTCTTGAGAAACTCCGCCTGCCGGCAGCACAGTTGCAGTTGCCGATGGTACGGGCGTGGACGTGGGCATGACCGGTGCCGTCGCAGTTGCCGATGGTGATGGTACGGGCGTGGACGTGGGCATGACCGGTGCCGTCGCGGTTGGCGGTGGTGTCAGCGTTGGCCCGACAGTTGCCTTCGCGGTCGGTTTGGGCGTAACCGTCGGTGCTGTCGTCGAGTCTGCTACCGTCTCCCGCAGACAAACGTCGGCGAAGGTAAGATCGGGTGGAACGGCCCCACCACTGGTGTCACCTGGACCCCATGCCCAACCATGTAAATCACCATCACCGACCCGCACATTACTCGCACCGAGGTTAGAATAGCGCCACCCATCTTGATCACGCAGGTAAAAAGCCCAGTAAACTACTCGACCCTGCTCGCGGGCACAGAAGCAGCTTGTAGCCGGGTAGTCACACCCTTCGTCCCCGATTTTGCAAACCGCAGCGCCAATCCTGCTCTGCTGACTAATCACCGGCAAGCCACTGCGTTCAAGGAGTTCGAGACCGCTGATACTCGGTTCGCTAAACGTCACGCATGCTGTAAAGACTTCACCGTTACCAAAGCGAACTACTATCCCGGCGCGGTTGACCGCCGGTTGCGCGGCGGCTACGCCGGAGAGGAGGGCGACGGCGAACAAAATCAACAGAAATCGCAGTGATCGCATAGGTAACTGGTAAGAGCTTTCGGTCACAAATTCATACTTGGGCCGATGTGCGTCGCAGCGCTACCCCGGCAACCAGTAATCCCAACCCGCCGACAACCAACAACGGTAGGGGTATAATCGGTTCGCCACCGGTGCGTGGTAACGTGCCGGCAGGTGCGATCAAGCTCTGCGCGGTCGGGATCGTCGTGGTTGCGACCGGCAACGTCCGACGGGCCAGCGCCGGAATGGCTTGATAGGTGGCAAGTGCGTTGTCGTCGGGCATTGCATCTTGATAGCGGAACGCGCCACTACTATTCTGAAATGCGGCTAAAGCGCTCAACGGAGTGGCATCACCTTGCTTCCACGCTGCGTCGTCCGGGTTTTCGCCCAGTGCAAGAATGGCCTGAACGACCGCTGCTGTCGAATTGGCGTCACTGGCGTTACCGAACGCCGACGTTTGTGAGTAGGGGAACCCACCATCGGGGTTTTGCTGACCGCGCAGATAGGATCGTGCTGCCGTCAGTGCATCGGCGGTGCGGGCATAGCCACTCAATGCCATCACCGCCAGGCTCGTGGTGTTGGTGTCGCTGCCGGTTGCTGCTGCCCCATCAAAGCTCCAACCACCGTCGCGCAATTGCAACGCGATCAACCGATTGATGGCGGCTGCCGGTGGTTCAACCCCCATCGCTTTGATGGCGAGCAATGCCAAGGCGTGCCCGTAGACATCACTCCCGTATTGGCCGGTTGCCGGATCGTAGAAGGTGCCGAGTTGATGGGCTAAATTCACGCCACCGAAGGTGAGTGGATCGCGCTGGGCGGCGACGGCAGCCAAAATGACCTTCGCAGTCGCGCCGGCCGAAGAGGTTCCATACGTGGCCGCTTGTCCGGCGAGATAGGTAACGGCGTTCGCCGGTGGTTGTTGCCCGCCGGCGACAAAGGCAACGATTGCATCGGCGGTATCACCGGGACCAAAACCGGCAAAACTGCCATCAGCTTGTTGTTGACCGGCAACCCATGTTAATGCCGCCTCAATGGCGTTGGTCTGGGCAATTACCGGTTGCCAGACGACGAGACTCACAATGAGTGTGACGAGCAGGGCATATATGCGGCGCATAGCAAATCATGTCCTTTCGTTGCAGATCGAACCTACCCTTCCATCTCACGCGCAGATCACGCCCGTTGATCGCAACAAAATACCCTCCACGCCGTGTGGAGGGTGTGAATCGACGAAGGCAAGAATGCATGCCAATCTTGCGACCGCCTCACTCCCTTACCAACGCGGGTGTGATAGCGAACGAGTAGGGACGGGCATTCTGGCTCGTCGCCAATGGCGACCTACAGTAGCGTGGACTGCGCCGGCCTTTGACCGGACTTCCCCCAATTAAGCCCTTCGCTTCCTCCGGGCTCCCTACCGGCGGGGTGATACACACCCCGCAGTTGCTTATATTCAATTGTGGCAATAGTACCACACATGCATCTGTTCGTCAACGACGAATAGATATTGTTGTGAATTTGCAAGTCTAAATAAACTGTATATTACCGTTATCAACAATAAGTGTTCGATAATTGCTTGCTATTAGGTGTTTTCCCAAAATATACTCAGCGCAGTTGCGTCAAGACATCGGCTAACACGGCAATGGCCCGTCCATACTCGGATAACACGATATGTTCGTCGGGAGTGTGATCGAGTCGTGAATCACCCGGTCCATAGGCAACAATTGGACATTGCCACACCGGTCCGACGACGTTCATATCGGCGGTACCGGTTTTATGCAGAAAGGCCGGTTGACCACCATGTTGCCGGATGGCGCGGACAAAAGCGCCGGCGAGTGGCGTGGTGCGTGAGCTTTGAAATGCGGGACATGCACCTTCAAAAGAGATGTCGGCTGAGCCGGCCAAGTGACGGAGAGTCTCGGCGAGTACTGTTGGGTCAAGACCGGGTGGTAAACGTAGGCCGATGGTTGCTTCTACCCATTCCGTTATTCCATCGCTACCGCTGCTCACCCGGCGCAGTGAGGGGATGAGTTGATCGAACAATCGCTCACGTCCGGCATTGACCGTTTGGCAATAGTTCTCAACTGCACGCCAGAAGTCGACCATCACTTCCGGCGCAGCTCGTTGTTCACCGGCGCTATGCGCTGCCGGTTGGTGGTAGTGGTAGTGAGCGAGTAACCGTCCCTTATAACCGAGCGTAACCCGATCCCAGCCGCTCGGTTCCCCAATGATGCAAAAATCGGGACGGTAACGATCGCGGGCTGCATGTGCCCCACGTGAACTGGCTGCCTCTTCTTCGGTAGCGCCGATAATGATTAAGCGACAACGTAAGGTTCCGGCTAACTCGGCTTGCCGTGCCGCCCACACAAATGTTGCCAACGGCCCTTTGGCATCGACCGCTCCTCGTCCATACAGCTTATCGTCGACGATCCGTACCGGTATCTCGCCGGGTACAGTGTCGATGTGTCCGAGGAGTACGACCAATGGCCCGTCTGTTCCCACACACCCAACTGCACTGCCCGACTCATCGACGAAAGCTTCCCAGCCAAACGCCGCCATTTGCTCGACCATGACCTGCACTGCTGCCGCTTCTTGTCCGGAGACCGACGGTGTGCGTAATAGTCGCATCAGAAACTCGATTGCGTCATTCATACCACCTCCTGACCGGTGTTTTGTAACCTGTGAGGCAAGTGTGTATCCTCAGTTCCTATAGTAGCAGGAACTGTTTGTAAATATCAAAATCCCCCTCACCGCTACCGGTGAAGGGGTTATACGACTACGCAGTTGGTTCGCTGTCACTTAGCGTTTGCCGTATATGACACGGCTCAGCGAAATTAAAATGACCGCGCCAATCGTAGCGACTACTATACTGCCGAAAAAACCGGCATTCCCGCTAATACCGAGCAGACCGAAGATGAAACCACCCACAAATGCTCCGATCAAACCGAGTACAAGATCGCTGACCAACCCACGCGAGCTGCCCGTGACCTTTCCGGCCAGCCAACCGGCAATAAGCCCGACTAAAAGCCATGCGATGATACCGCCGGGATCGAGCGTCATCACTTATCCTCCTTCTTGTCGTCTTGCATTGGCAACTCTGATGACTCATACAACCACACTATAGCATGGCCCGGCACTGTAAGGCAATTGGCTGTTGCATCAATTGTTCTGATTCAAACCTCCCATCGTCCGGTCAGTTCGGCGACTTGCGCGTAGCGTGCGTATACGTCGGCCAATACATCTTCATCAACAACCTGCGCGTTCCGATATACCTGCTTGTCGAGCATACGGTTGGGATCACCACCCGGCCAGATCCGCCACGAATCGTTATCGATTACATCGGCGACCAGCAATGTACCGTCGCTTGCCCGACCAAACTCGATCTTGAGATCGACGAGCGTTACGTCAAGTGTTGCCCATGCTGCTTCGAGCGTCGTAAACACCTCTTGTCCGGTCGTTATCATCTGTTCGACTTCAGCGGGCGTGGCGATGCCTTGAGTTACTATCTCGTCGGGTGTGATCTGCGGGTCGTGACGTGCGTCGTCTTTCAGAAAAAACTCGACCAATGGCGGATCAAACCGTTGTCCGGCAGCTTCCGGGTGGCGGCGCAGATACGATCCTGCCGGTACGCGACGCATAACCACTTCGAGTGGAATCATGACACAGCGCCGCACTACCGTCAGCGTCGGTTCCGGCGCATCTACGAAGTGGGTAGCAATTCCAGCCCGGTTGAGTAAGCGAAAGACGTTCGCCGTCGTTTGCCCTGCCAAGGCTCCTTTACCGGCGATCACGTGTCGGCGAGCACCATCGCCGGCGGTAATGCCGTCTTTGTGAAAGAGGATCGCGAGATCGGGATCGGTTGGGTGAGCGTAGACGATCTTTGTTTTGCCTTCGCTAAGGACGTGACCAAGCTCCATCATCGTCTCTCTTTCCTCTGAATGTTCAGATGTTATCCGTCGACCAAGCGCACTGTTGGTGTGGCCGTTACTCTACCGACCAGTTGTGCTTCGGCAACGACCTTTTGAGCGGCGGCAACCGACTCGACGGGGATGATCACCAGCATGCCTAACCCCATATTGAGTGCGTGAAACGCCTCGTGCTCGGCGAGTCCACCGACTTCTACAAGCAGCTGACAGATCGGAGGAACGGTCCAACTATCGCGCACGATTTCTGCGCCCATTCCTTTGGGAAGCACACGGGGGAGATTGTCGTAAATCCCGCCGCCGGTGATGTGACAGAGAGCTTTCACCGGGACAACTGCGCGCAGTGCGTTCACTTCAGAGAGATAACAGCGGTGAATAGCCAGGAGCGCCTCGCCGATGGTTTGTCCGCCGAGCAATGACGGACGCGCGTGGTAGCCTTCGGTAGCGAAGTGTTGGGCGACGATCCGACGGGCCAGGGAGTAGCCATTGGTATGTAGACCGGTGCTAGGGAGGGCCAAGATCGCATCTCCGACAGTCACATCAGGGCGCGGCAAGAGATCGGCCCGTTCGACCACACCGACAATTGTACCGGCCAGATCGAAGGCACCGGGTGCGTAGACATCGGGCATTTCAGCCGTTTCACCACCGATCAGCGCACAACTGACGGCGCGACATCCTTCAGCCACACCGTTGACAATAGCTGCGATCTGGACTGGATCAAGCTTGGCGACGGCAATGTAATCAAGAAAGAAGAGGGGTCGCGCACCCTGCACCAAAATATCGTTTACGGCATGGTTGACTAAATCCTGCCCAACCGTATCGTAGCGTTCTAAAGCAGCGGCGACTAAGGTTTTGGTCCCGACACCATCGGTGCTGCTCACGAGCACCGGGGCCTGCATACCGGCGAGAGCGAGTGCGGCATCAAAACAACCACCGAACGCTCCCATTCCGGCTAAGACGGCCGGCCCATGGGTGCTGCGCACGGCGGTAGTCATAAGTTCTTTGGCCCGGGTGGCGGCGGCAATATCAACTCCGGCGGCACTATATTTCATGATCGCTCCTCACTAAGGCGAGCGCTGAGCCGCGCAAACGCCTCGCTTTCGGCTTGGAAGACATGTTGTACTTGAACGGTTGTAATGCTACTAGCGCTAATGCTGCGCAGATAATCGATGGCCGGTAACAATTCCTCTTGTGGCACGACAATATTGACGGCGTACCAACCACTCGCACCGGCGAACTTGCTCCATACCGGTGCAATCGTTGGTCCCTGCAAACCGGCTAGCTCGTGGCGTGCCGTAACCTTGCGTCCCACCTCTTCTACGGAGGTGCCGGGCAGATTGGCCGTCAGCGAATAGAACTGGCGCCCACGTCGGCGCGCTTCGATCAGGTCGCAAAGCTGTCGGACCAATTCGAGTCGGGCCGGATTGCCACGGAGTGAGCGGCGTGAACCGATCAGGATCGCTTGTGATCGGAGGATCGGTCCCCCGACGATTTTGAGTTGATTCTCGCGAATGGCCGTACCGGTTTCGGTAATGTCGGCAATAATGTCGGCATAGCCAAGGCTGGGAGCTGCTTCGGTAGCGCCTTGCGACTCAACCAGCTCGAAGACGTTGATCCCTTGGGTGTAGCAGAACCGCCGCACCGTATTCGGGTATTTCGTTGCGATCCGTAGTCGGCGGCCTTGGGCTTGAAACTCAACCGCGAGATCGGCTAGATCGGCCCACGAGGTGACGTCGATCCAACTTTGCGGCACAGCAAAGACAAGCTCCACCCGCCAGAAGCCAAGATCATCAATGATGATGAGCACATCATTGTCGTCGTCGCCGTACTGTTCGTGCAACAAGTCGTAGCCGGTGATACCAAGATCAATTGCTCCTTCGGCTACTTTGGCGACAATATCGGCAGGGCGGTGGAGCAAGACCTCGGTGTTGGGCAGGCCGCGGAGGATAGCCGTATACTGGCGCGGGTTGGCACGGGTGACACGCAAACCGCAACTTTCAAGTAAAGCAATGGTGGCATCGTACCCGGAACCCTTTGAGGGAATGGCAAAGCGCAGCGTCATGGTATCGACCTCTGATACTGTACACGGCGTTGTTGGTAGAGTGCGGTTACTGCGGCGACATTCTGCCGTGTGTAAACGTCATGCACGGCGGTGGCTAACCGTTCGCCGGCTAGCACGAGCACTTGTTGACCAAGCGATGGACTGGCGAGATCGCGGACATTCCGTTCGTCGTTGGTGTCAAGTTGATGCAAGTTGACCAGCGTTGGTCGAATTGCCAGCAAGAGCGATGTTTCCCAGAGTGCACCGCGGTCTTGCATCGTGGTATCGACCAGTTCGAGGGGGGATACGGCGAGTGTGAGCAGATGGTGCTGACGTAGCATCGCTTCAGCGGTTTCGATCAACATCAGATCAACCTCGGCGTTGTCGGGGAAGCCGATTACAACGGCTATTTGAAACCCTTGATCGGCGATCGATTGCAGCCGTGCCGTTAGCAATTGGCGAAACAGAGGTATATCTAGGCTAGGATCGCGCCACAAAACGGGATACAGCACGCCGCCTAGACGGTGCATTGCTCGTTCAGCCACAGTTTCGGCGATCAAGCCGGCGGCGCCTTGGGCGAGATGCAACCCGCGCGCTACCAACGTTGCCCATGGCAACCATGCAATGGGGTACTTCTGCACGAGCTGTTGTTGCTGGAGCGGCAGCAGCTCGGTGTAACGCCCCCATGCTAGTGTTGTACTCATAGCCCCTCTCCTAGCTCAGCAAGGGTAATGCGCCGCTCAGTACGGGTCGCTAAATCGCGCCACACGACATACTCCCCTTCGCGTTCGGCAGCTCCGGCGATCACCGCTGCGGCGAAGCCACGGCGCGTGGCATCACGCAAGTTGTCTTTGATGCTGCGTTTGCGCACATCGAGCACGACTGTATGACCACTCATTCGCAGGAGGTTGGCAACCAGCACGGCATACGGGTAGTCTTCATCACTCACGGCGGCCACCAAGACGGTGGGCGGATCGGTTGGCTCTGGGGGTGTTGCGGCTGCAACCACCCGCTCCAGTCCATAGGCAAAACCTACCGCCGGTACAGATTGCCGCCCACCGAGTGCGCCGACCAGATCATCGTAGCGCCCGCCACCGCAGAGTTGATTACCTTCGCTGTCGTAGACTTCAAAGATCAAGCCGGTGTAGTAATGTAGACCACGGCCCAAGGCACCATCGATGATCACCTGTTGGGGGGATACGCCGTGGGCGATGAGCAGATCGAGGATCGCTTGCAATTCGCGAAACGCTGCTGATTCGGTACCGAGTAAATCGGTAAGGGCCGGCAAGGTGTGGTGCGGCGTACCGGTGATGGCGGCTAAGCGGGCCAATTGTGCCAATGCTGCTTCGACCAACGGTTGTTCATCGGCGCGGCGGAGAGTCCGTAACAGCCGTTGGATAACTTCAGCCGGACTGCGCGTACCGGTGCGTAAATCGATCCCCATTGCGGCTAACACCCGTTCAAGCCAGAGTGCGGCCTGCGCGTCATCAAGCCCGGCCGGCAATTCTAGACCCTCCGGTGGTGTACCAAGATTGGTCAAGACACGCTCGCGTACTGGTGCGAGGCCTTCGGCGCGTAACCGTTCGAGGCTCCAAACCAATAACCCGCGGGTTCGTTCGGGTAAGTCAAACCGGCTGAGCAGCTCGCGGGCCAGCCCAATATGACCGATCCGTACTGTGTAATCGGTTACTCCGGCTGCGTTAAGCCCGGCACAGGCAAGGGCTATCACCTCAGCATCGGCCCGTGGTGGCAGTCCACCGATGATCTCGCCACCGACTTGGGTAAACTGCCGGTAGGTGTGACGTTGAGGCCGTTCGTAGCGGAATACCGGTCCGGCATAGCTCAGCCGCAGCGGGAGCGGTTGGTCTTGCATCCTGGCCACGTAGGCCCGTAGCACCGATGCTGTCCATTCGGGACGCAACGCTAAATCACGCCCACCAAAGCTAAATTCATACACTTTGCCGACGAGATCTTCACCTAATTTGCGCAGATACAATTCACGATGCTCGATGATCGGAGCATCGATCATTTGATAACCAAAGCTGGCTATCGTTCGCTCTAATATCGTTTGTATATGCCGGCTGGTGAGATATTCCGCCGGCATCACGTCTCGCATACCGCGTACAAGATCAACGGTCACAGCTCCTCCTCGGTTGGCCGTTCCTGCGTTTATTGTAACCGATTCAGATATGAACAAGAATTGATTGGCGCGCCGAAGGTCGCAGTCTACCGCTCGGCTTCACTCTACTTTATAACAAGCGGAAGCGCGACGCGCGAAACAACAGTCTTTTGTAGCTCGGTGTGCGTACAACGGCAGGCGAGCTATTCAGCAGGAGGTTACAGTTCGAGCTGGGGGGGAGAGACGTCTTGCCGGCGGAAAGAATACGACCGTGCGCGACATCATTAGGATACGCTCACGTGATCTTCAATCCGCCGACGTCGGTATGCGTTACGGGGGGAGGCAGGCATCGCTGCTACCTCACGGGAGGTCATCGCTTTGCCAAATCGCGCACCGTACTCAGTAGATTGGTCAGATTCCCCGTCTTGGGAACATACGCATCAAACCCTTGGGCGACAAACTCTCCCGGTGTCTTTTCGGTACGTGCGGTGTGGGCAATAATCGGGCATGTAATCCCTTGTGCACGCAGATCGCGCAACACCATCAGACCATCGCGGTCGGCCATGCTAATATCAAGGACGATCACATCAGGAGCAAATTCGTGAACTTTTGCCAGTGCTTCAGCACCGCTACTGACCGAGAGCACTTCGTGTCGTCCAACATGACGAAGCACACGTTCAAACATCGAACGGGCTGTATAAACGTCATCGACAAGTAAGACTTTGGCCATCGTTCCAGGCTCCTTCGCTAATCTCATACCGCCGATGGTAAAACGTAGAGAAGATATCTCGCTGCGCTCGCCATGACCGAGGGTGTTGTGTGCGCTATGACCTCGATCTGCCAGGGTTGCGCTTGGTGTAGCCGGTAGTCGTTGGCATGGTGCGGGTGTGTTGCGACTGAGTAGGCTGCAAGATGTCTCGCTGCGCTCGACATGACAGAGGGTGTTGCGCTCGCTATGACCTCGATCTGCCAGGGTTGCGCTTGGTGTAGCCGGTAGTCGTTGGCATGGTGCGGGTGTGTTGCGACTGAGTAGGCTGCAAGATGTCTCGCTGCGCTCGACATGACAGAGGGTGTTGCGCTTGCTATGACCTCGATCTGCCAGGGTTGCGCTTGGTGTAGCCGGTAGTCGTTGGCATGGTGCGGGTGTGTTGCAACTGA